>CAZZXJ010000397.1:0-6354 GCA_964657905.1 uncultured Stigonema sp. | reverse complement strand
ATGCCCCATGCCCCATTCCCCATTCCCAACTCCCTCTCAATCAATGGTTAAACAAACAAGAGAACTCAATACGACCCCAATTAAGCTAGAAGCGCCCTTGAGGATGGTGGAGACTGCATTTTTTGCCAGTACAGCTAGCTTGATTTGGTTTATTAATTTCTACTTTCCTTTGGGACCAGTTTTGCGGATATTTTTCCCAGTGCCGATCGCCTTAGTGTACCTCCGGTGGGGTAACCGAGCAGCATGGATGGCAGCGGTCACCTCTGGGTTGCTACTTGCTGTGCTGATGGGACCATTCCGTAGTCTGCTGTTTGTTATGCCTTTTGCTTTCATGGGCGTACTTTTGGGTGCCACATGGTATCGCCGTGTTCCCTGGATTGTTTCCATCAGCTTAGGTGCGATCCTAGGCACTCTGGGTGACTTTTTTCGCCTGTGGTTGTTGTCTGTGTTGACAAATGAAGACCTGTGGGTTTATCTCATTAACGATTTTACAGACGTCATAGATTGGATATTTCTCCAGTTGAAAATATTGGCAACTCCCAGCGTATTTTTGATTCAAGTCGGGGTGATCTGCTTGATTTTGGTGAACAACTTTATCTACCTATTTGTCGTACACCTAGCAGCATGGCTGCTGTTGTCTCGCCTAGGCAACCCCATCCCTCGTCCCCCACACTGGGTAGAAGTACTTATGGATTTTGAAGGATAGTTATGAATGATGAATTATGAAATAGGAATATTGTCTGAATTCAGAATTCATCATTCAGCATTCATAATTCATTATGATTCGCATTTATACCCAAATCAAACGGGGTGAGGAATGGATGGCTCGATATCGCGGTTGTTCACCTGTATTTGCCAGTGTTTTAGGATTTACTGAAACTGGTTTGATTCCTGGAATTTCAGCAGCTGGTCGCACTCCGGAAGATCGAAAATACACGGCTTGTGCCGATGCCGAGTTTTTGTATTACGGTCCGAGAAGAAAGCCCCAATATCCCCTACCACCGCTAGACGCTGGGGCGTCGCCAGTACTGATTTCCCGTGCTGTAGTTGAGGCACTAAAGATTCCGCTTTATTTGTTTAATGCAGGACTACCTCAGCCTCCTGCTGTGCCAGCAATTGACCTAGGTGGTATGACCGCTAGGTGTGTAAGTCTTGGTGACGCTATGGAACTAGCAACGGTACAGCATTTGCTAGAGCAAGGGCTGCTTTGGGGTCAACGGTTAAGTACGTTCATCCAAAACGGGTATCTCATTTTAGGCGAGTGTGTCGTAGGAGGAACCACAACCGCCCTAGCCATTTTAACTGCCTTGGGCATACCAGCTGTAGGACTCGTCAATAGCAGTCATCCAACTTGCAACCACGCTCAAAAGTGGTTAGTGGTGCAAGCTGGGCTGGAGAGGATGAGGGAGATAAGGGGGATAACTCCCTCATCTCCCCTAATTGATCCCCTCCAACTGGTGGCGGCGGTGGGTGATCCGATGCAAGTAGTAGTCGCTGGGATGGCGATCGCCGCCACTCGCAATTGTGGTGTTTTGTTGGCCGGTGGAACGCAAATGCTGGCGGTGTATGCACTCATGAGTGCGATCGCTCAAGCTTACGCCTTATCCTGGCGACCTGAAGAAGTAGTTGTAGGAACAACCCGTTGGGTAGCAGAAGACCCAACGGGCGGCACAGTTAAACTAGCCCAGCTAGTTGGTAACAGTACTCCTGACGGGGTTTGCCCACCCCTATTAGCCACTGGGCTGAGTTTTGCTGATTCTCTTTATCCCCAACTCCGAGCTTATGAGCAGGGCTTTGTGAAAGAAGGTATGGGCGCAGGAGGAGCTTGTATTGCTGCCCATCTGGGCCAAGATTGGCAGCAACACCATCTTTTAGAAGTAATTGAAGGCCAACTAGAGCGCTATCGCCAGATTTATTAATTGGTCATTTGTACGAGTGTCATTTGTTATTTGTATTTACCAATAACGAATGACCAATGATACGCGAAGCGCTAGTGAATTCTCTTAAGCAGTAACTGCTCTTCCAAGGCTGCAATGCGATTATATGCTGCTGTTAATTGCGCTGTTAGTCGTTGTATTTGAATTTCTGGTGTTAAATTATTGTCTCCACATTGAAGATTTGTGTCTAGATAAATGCCATCCACTAACACGTCCTTATGTTCAAGTTCTGGATTAAAACTGATATGTCCTTTTAACTTGTAGCGCCCAGCATCGGTATTTTCTAAAAAATTATCTTCAGTCTCGTGTCTTGTCTCTAAGCAGCTAGATGATAAAGCTTGAGCCACTTTATTATCTAGCTGCTCCATCATCTGATAGAGGGCATCCAGTTTATGACTCAAAGTCAAGACCTGCTTTTGTAATGGCTCCATTTAATACCTTTATCTGCTTATTTTCTCTATGTTATTCAATTTAGTGGCGACATTGACCCTACTTATGATTTTTTTACTTTTAATATTTTATTTGTAAATAGAATACTTAAATTATTAACTTAGAAATATATACACATATTTTTCCGAAGTTTTACTAAAGGTTAGTGTTGAGAAAGATTAAATTTCTTAGTTCATTAATGCTTCTTGAAGAGTGCGAAAGTAGTACTGACTAGTTGTACTTTATACTCATGTCTCAGCACTTTTTGGCGATTAGGCAAAAAAACAGAGCTAGCCAAAATCTTAGATAGAAAAAATACCAATGTTTAGATTTGCTGACAAAAGACATATTTTAGCTTCTGATCTCAAGCCAGAGGTCTTTGTTGGCAAATTAAACTCATCCCACCCCTTCAAGGGGTGGGATTTCGTGGGCATGGGGCATGGGTGCGTTCCCTATGCCCTATGCCCGAAACGGCCTCGCGTCCATTCCTCCCACCCCTACAAGGAGTGGGATTCCTCGCCGTTTTCTTTGAAGTAAAATAGCAAAAAAGGCTAATTTTTCAGTATTTTGTGATTTTTAGCACTACCATAGGAACATGGATTCAGGTGTCGAGCCGGACATTGCCCTTCGTTAATACTCCGCATCTGAATTTTTTTTGCTTAAATGGCTATGATCCATCATGGAAAATCTACAATCCAAAATCAATGGAGCGACGGTCTTTTTTACTAGGTACAGGTACACTGCTACTCTCACAACTGCTTGTTGGCTGTGCTGGCAGCAATCAGGCGAGGCTAACAGTGCAGCTGTTGAAAAATTCTATTCCCAGTCAAGTGGTTAATCAATTTAGCAAAGGTTTGCAGCAGAAGGCACAGTTAAAGTTTTCTCCGGTAGAGCAGTTACAGGATTTGTTTCACCAATTGCAAACTTGGCAGCAGAAAACAAATGCCAATGACGAGGGATGGCGTCGCCTGATACCGTTTGCTAAATCCGAAAAAGCTGTAAGAGCTAACTTGGTGACCTTGGGAGATTACTGGATAAGCGCAGCAATTGAGCAGAAACTGATTCAACCACTGGAAGTGGGACAGCTAAAACATTGGTCTACTCTGCCCCAACGCTGGCAGGAATTAGTAACGCGCAACGACCAAGGTCAGGTGGATACTAAAGGAAAAGTTTGGGCTGCTCCTTACCGATGGGGTAGTACCGTGATTGTTTATCGCCGTGACAAGTTTCAAAAATTGGGTTGGAAACCACCGACGGATTGGAGTGATTTGTGGCGACGTGAACTGCAAGAGCGCATTTCTGTGCTCGCTCAACCACGGGAAGTGATTGGTCTAGTTTTAAAGAAGCTGGGAAAATCCTACAATACAGAGAATCTTGACAAAGTTCCAAACTTGGAACAAGAACTACAGACATTAAACCAACAGGTGAAATTTTATAGTTCCACGAGGTATTTAGAACCTTTAATTAGTGGAGATACTTGGCTAGCTGTTGGTTGGTCAAACGATGTACTGCCAGTGATTGGACGTTATCCACAACTTGCCGCAGTTATTCCCCACTCAGGAACAGCACTTTGGGCAGACTTATGGGTACACCCTGCTGGTAATCAGAGGGAGACTCTATCATCCCAATGGATTGATTTTTGTTGGACAAAGAGCATTGCTAAGGACATTTCTCAGCTTACCAAAACTAATTCGCCAATTCCTACAGACATTGGCACATATAACATCCCGGAACCATCACGCAACCTATTGCAAGTTAATTCTGAAGTTTTTGATAAAAGTGAATTTTTGCTTCCCCTATCCCAAGCAGCAGCTACTCAGTATGAATCTTTGTTCGCAAAAATTCAGGGTTAGTTGATAGTTGTTATTTTTAACAATTCCCCAATCAACAACTAAGATTTACCTTATTTTGAGATTTATCTCACTCGTGCATGAAGTGGGACTTGTACTAAAGTTACAAGTGTAGGTTGCCAAACGCTCTTTTTGATAATCGAAAACCCGGACGTTATAACCATAATTTCGTGCTAGAGTGCCAAAGCGATTAACAAAGCCGTAGCGCTCGATATAGTCTAATGAAATCCAAAGTTGCTGATTCACCAGTAGGTCTACTCGTGCAGGTTCTGTATTTGTAGCCGGATATGCTATCCAGTTATCCAACAGCTTATTCTCAGCATTTTGTTTTGCCAACCACAAACTGGGCACAGTCAACCCCCTTTGAGAAATGGTGTTAGCTGTAATCACATCTTTTGGGTTTTTCAATAAGCTTAGTTCCAAAGGAGCATTGGAAGGCATTGGAACCGAGGGAGTTACAGCAAGTGAGAATTGGGTTGGTAACAGGGATGTGGTAAGGCACATCCCTAACAGTCGTGCAAGCGATCGCATTTTTTATCAGTTATGAATTGCTGACAAACAGTGAGTTCTTGGAAACTCACAACTGCAAGACTCACCAAGATCTATCATACCTCCCTATTGCGATCAACAACTTATGTCTACGGAGAGGGACGGTGTTAACTACCCTAACTAATTTCTCTCTATAACGTCATTGGAGAATTGATTTGGCATAATCACAGTCATGGAAGCACAAAGTAAAACGAGGGGAGTGTCGATAATGACTATTGAATGCAACTTGATTCTCTTAGAACACATAGCAGAATTTCTGAATCGCTTCTTTGCTGTTGATCGCTTCCCGCAACCAGAAAGAGGTGGTGTGTATTTACCATCATCACGCCCCGTCAAACGTTTGGGGTTAGCACTTGAACCGTGGACACACTTACAGAAATGGGCGATCGCTCAAAATTTAGACGCGCTATTTTTACATCGACCGTGGAAACTTGAACCAGGACAACTTGCATCTGATATTGGAGTCATTGCCTATCATCTAGCATTTGATGAGCGCATGACACTCGGTTTCAATCTCCGGTTGGCGTCTGTACTGGGAATGTCTGACATGTCGGTGCTGGGGAAGAAAGAAGATAGAGCGATCGGGATGGTTGGAGAAATTCCAACTCAAAGCTTTGCTGATTTGTGTAGTTGTGTAAGTCAAGTCTTTGGTGGATACGAGCAAGTGTGTGCAGCAGATCGTCATGAAGTGACACGAATTGCTGTTGTTGGTGCAATGACAGACTCGCTGGTACGTGAAGCTGCTGAACGTGGTGCTAATATATACATTACAGGACAGTTACGACAGCCAGCCCTTCAGGCAATGCTAGAAACTAAAATTGCCGCTTTAGCCATTGGTCATCGTCGTAGCGAAGCATGGGGTTTACGAGCGCTCGCCGGAGTACTGCGTGAACGGTGGTCTAGCTTAGAGGTGATTCTACCTCAGCAATCGCCCACGAGATAGTGGAGCGCGGCGGCAAGCTCGGAACAATAGTTGTGGATTCCTGATTATAAGAATGGCTAGCTGAAAACCCTTGAGGATGTGACCGACTCAGGAGGAGGCATCCGTGCTTTAGCCAAGGGATGAAAGCCGCCAGAAGGCGTTCACGCCTGACTGGCACAATCAATCGCGCTGCTGTTCAATATAGCGCTTCACCGTTTCTGTACAAATATTACCAGCAGTAGACACAAAATAACTAGGAGTCCAGAGAGTAGGAAGCTTCAATAACTCTGGAAATTCTTTGCGCAAAAAATGAGATGCCCTACCTTTGCCACGATTCATGATGGTTGACGGGCAGTCGGTAGGCTTTGCATTGACAAACAGATGTACATGGTCTGGCATGATTTCCATTGCTACAATCTTCCATCTATTCTGATTACAAATATCACAGATAATTTTTTGCAATCTTTCCGCTATCTTGCCTACCAATATTTTCTTTCTACGTTTTGGAATGAAGACAAAGTGATAATTAAGCAATGAGACAGCATTTCCCTCGTGTCTGTACTCGTCAGGAGAAAATTTAGCCATATTCCAGAATTTAGAGTTGTCAAGTTGTATATAGCAATCCTAAATGAGTCGTAAACTTATAATACATTTATACTAAATATTG
>CAZZXJ010000396.1:0-6362 GCA_964657905.1 uncultured Stigonema sp. | reverse complement strand
TGACTCCTCTGTTCTGACTCCTCTCATTCGTACTCAACCTTGTTTGACTGAGTGTCATACTGCGCCGTCAAAATCAATTTTTTGTCAGGAGCATACACCAAAACTGTTAAGTCTTGTTTGGGGAAATTGCGGTGAAAACCTTGAACGAGGGACTGGGTCAAAGACTTCACTTCCGACGGACGAACTTTCGGCGTAATCACAACACCTAACTTGTTGTTGTCACGCACATAAGCATCCTGAACCAGTCCAGATGCTGTTTGCACAACCCACTTACCAAAATCCTGTCCAGATTCGGTGTTACCAAGTTCCAGTTGGGCATACTCTGAGCTGCGACTAATGACTGGTAGATTACTGGTCGGTTGTTTAGCTTGAACTGTACCACTACAAGCGGCAGTCGTGGTCAGGACTAAAATCAAGACGAAAGGCATCAATGTTTTGCGAAGCTGCTGAATTATATTCATCTGTGTCTCCTAAAAAAGTTAGTACAGCGCGGCAGAAATAACCAGATATAGCAATCCTATTTGAGATCCGAACAAGGGGGACAAGGAGGACAAGGGAGAGGTGTTTGTAACTCCTGCACGGATTGCTATAGTTAGAAACAGGTTCAAACAAGGGTCTATGTATATATATCGCCAAGACTCCTGACTCCCTGCGCTAGTATGAATCCCTATCGGGGATCGGAATTATCCTTGATGTCATTACTCTGGATAGCATTGCGCTATTCTGGGTCAAATTCACTAATTTTATGGAGTAGCATTATCCTGTCCCTCAAAATTATTCTCCTTTATCCATAATGTAAAAATTAACTAATTATAAGTCCTCTTCCTAAAGAAAGACTTAAAAAGATTTACGGTTATGAAAAACAAAAAATTAATTTAATCTTGATTGAAAAAAAAGAATATTAAATTCAATGCTGAAAATACCTGTTTACAATGCTTTACACCAAAAAAAATCCGGTTGTTTTTGATTTGTGTGACCAGTTTCTAGCAATTTGGTGACTAGTATCTAGCAAAAAATGTAAAGTTACTTTAGCCGGATAAGCAAGATTGGATGCTAAATTAGCTTGTTTATTTATGCCTTACATTTAACAACAAAATTTAGATTTTTTACTTGTTGTTTTACTTGCATTAATGGTAATATATATTCTATGACCAGAGAAATATATAAAACTTATTCCAAACGAGTGATAAAAAGTCAATCAAAAAATGTAGTAATAAGATGACTGGCATTCATGCGAATTAACAGGTAATTTTTCCTATGGGAATTAAGACAAGGTGTACATAGGGGTGCTGTAAGCGTATTTACTCATCGTCAGGATGTGGAACACCCACTGGATGAATTGAGAGATTCCGGCTTCCCAAGGGACAGAGTATCTGTGGTGGCACAGAATGCAGACTGCAATGATGATATGACTGATAGTATTGTGATTTCAAAAAAACAGTAAAACTATGGAACCCGAACTACAGCAACAAGAACAAATCAATGTCACCTCACCTGTAGGTATGGCAGCACTTAAACGCTCAGAACCAGGAACCCTGGCAATCAAGGCGTCTGATCCTGAACCTGATGACCAAAGGCAGCAAATTGGCACACAAGTTTCTAACTTTTTGGAGCATCTGCCCATCTACTTAGGGACGTTTTTCCAAGAATACAAGCTGCCGATTATCAGCTTTGGTTTGCTTGTGGCGGCGGTTACTACACTCAGGATCGTGCTGGCTGTACTGGATGCATTAGACGATATTCCGCTGCTAATCCCAACTTTTGAGTTGATTGGGATTGGTTACACAACCTGGTTTACTTTCCGCTATCTTCTCAAAGCTTCCACTCGGCAAGAATTAGCCACAGAACTTGGCTCGATTAAAAAACAAATTCTGGGAGGAAATATTTCAGACTCATTGCGCTAACCGCAGGATGATTAGGTATAAATAAACTGAAAATAGGGCGGGCAGGATGCCATGCCTGTCAACTTAAGCCTTGGCAGAGGTGCGGCTACACAAACGCTCGTTTCAAGCGAGATCGCAACGAGGAGCGAACATCGCCAGTCCCCTACTCCATAGGGTTCAGATAAGCACCCAGACAGAAACCCGGTTTCTTGAAGAAACCGGGTTTCTCCGCCCACGAACTACCCTGAAACGAAGCGTATTGCACCCGCCCGATCTTGAAAACATCTATTTTAGAGTTATTTGTGTCTGTCTTGACAAATCTCCTGGTATGAGCAGTATGTTTGTTGAAAAAATCAAACAGTTAGCAAAAGCGTTACGTAGTAAACTTTCGCCTTTATTTCATCTGGCAGGAGAAAGAATAGCTATTTACCGTAGGTCAAACTCCAGCGCCGCTAATCTTTCTGAAACTGCTCAACCAGAGAAAATTCCGGCAATCGGAATTCTTGAGAAAATTATCCAAAAATTACGGTTAAAGGACCACCAACTTCCAGCAGAAACCCAACGCTTCAAAAAAGCCTCCTTGTTTGTTGACGGTAAGACTAGTACTGCTGCGTTGTCTCTAGTTCTGCGTGGTGTTGCTGAAGTTTTATCTCAAAAAATGGATTTACCCTGGAAAGCTGAATCAAGCAGAACTCTCAACTACGAGAAAGAAGTTCAAGGCGTCCAAGGAAAAATCTGTTACTACGTAACGGATAATCCAGAAAACCCGCATCCAGAAACTCTCGCTGAAGAAGCAGCCTTGGCTGTTATCAACAAATTTGACCCGAGGGCGTGTGCTATTCACCTGATTTACTGCGCCCTAGTCGCCAACCTAGACAAACCTTGGGAAGGCAATTTTGTTATTAATGACAAGGAACTACTTGAATATACAGGGCTTGTCAAACGCCGGGACTTATGCAAACATGAACAACTGAATATTTTGTATCAGCTTTTACGGCAACCAGCCCAGATATTAGCCTGTATTGCATGGCCCAAACAAGGGAAAGTCGGAGCTTTTACTGTTGCAGATTTAAAAATCTGGGACATCACTGTACTGCGAGATTTTGAAACTGATAAAGCTGGCAATAACAAGCTGGTGGGCTTAAAAGTCATCGGTCAGCCTGGTGCTTGGACAAAATACTTCCTCAACAAATCTGAGTACTACCGCCACACGGGAATTATCACCAAGAAAACCGTACAGAAACTCTTCAGCATTGGCAAACAAAATGTTGGTGCAGCTAGAATGCTGATTTGGCTAACCTTCCAAATCCAACCCGAATTCCAAGACTGTGTGATGGGCCAAACTCTCATGGAGATTGGTTACGGGGCAGACAGAATGGCTTGTGCCCATTCTGACAGGCAGATTAGACGGCAAATGGCTGATGACTTTGAAACTGATTTGAAGGTTGTTAAAGACGCAGGCTGGCTGGCAGAGCTGGAAACAGGACCAGCTTGGTTAACAGCTAATAATAGCACTAAAAGACCGATAGGCTATTGGAGCGATCTACTAAATACTAGATGGCGTTTTCATCTACCAGCAGAAGTACAGGAAGGGTTGATTTTACCTGAGATAGCAAAAGTAACCAAGATCCAGCCGCCAACAGGCAATGTCATCAGAGAAGCTAGAAAAGCAAAAGGCTGGTCTAGGGCATTTTTCGCTACAACGATGGGGAAAAGCATTTCCTGGGTTGATGCAGTCGAGACTGGTCACCGTCAGGTTTCCCAGAAGGATTTGCCCAAGCTATTCAATAGTCTAGAACTAGTAGAACATTATTAACGATTGCCGGATAATATTCGACAGAGTGCCTACAACAACACTGTCCGGGGGGGCAATGGAACGACCACGGTATATCTATCGTTCGGCTCAGCACGGAAGAACGTCTCACCGATGGGTATTTCCTGTCAATGCGTAATATCAAGTCAGATTAATTAGTTATGATATCCAGCCCTCTCGTCCAAACCCTCTCCCAAGCACGTGTGTAACGGGTGTCGGAAACGGTGAGATGAGGCCTTACAGCACCATTAAACCGTAGGGGCGCGGTTTCCGCGCCCTTACAATCTGGCAGTCGTTTACCACCTTCTAGGTTTACTGCAAATTCACCTGCCCTATCTCCTTTTGGTAAACAAATTGGTTAATTGCCCGTCAGTGCCTCGACCGACGCATAAGAGATCTTCTCACCCTTCAGCCCGAACTCGCCGCTTGGAACACCCAGAGAGACGCCGCCGCCACAAAAATCAATTGGCACGTAGGGGCGGGGTAACCCCGCCCTTACAGAACAGGTGCTTACTGAAATGCACACTGCTCTAGAAGATAAATTTGGCGTCAAGATGGGCGAAGTGCTATGGCAGGGAAAAGACCCCAATCGCCTACTCTGTCAAGCCGAGCAATCAAAAACTTCGAGCCTTTGTTACTCGTAATGTGTCCACATCCGAATAACTTTCACCGTTTTTTCTCCTTCAATGACTTGGTACACCAGTCGGTGTTGAATATTAATTCTCCGCGAGTAGTAGCCTTGTAAATCACCAATAAGTTTTTCGTAAGGCGGAGGAGTTTGAAACGGGTTGTCCTTAAGCACACACAGAAGAGAAACTGCTTTTTCTTTTAACCCTGCCGAGGCAACTTTCTTCGCGTCTTTTTCTGCCTGTTTTGTAAGTACAATCTGCCAAGTACTCACCAATCTATATCCTCAAGCGGTGTGCATTCTGCGACTGGTTCAAGCCCCCCTTCAACTATCGACTGGCGCATTCCAGGAATTGAGACAAGAAAGAGCGTTTCTTGGATTGCGTTCCAGTCCTCCTCCGACACAAGTACCGCATTGTTCCGCTTTCCAGTAATCAGAATCGGTTCATGAGCTGCTGCCGCCTCGTCAATGAGGTTATAGAGGTTTGATCGGGCTTGTGTGGCGGAGATGGCATTCATTGGCACAGTTAATAAAACTAGTATATTCAATTGTACGCAATTACGTACATAATTGCAAGTAGCCCCGATTCAAGAGGCTGGCAAATTATTCGGGTCGATCCCAAGCGATCGCAAGTACTGCGCTAACTGTTCTGCGCGTGTTCGTTCCTGTTGTGCTTGTTCGTCTGATGTCAAATAGCGATTTCCCCGCTCATCATACCAAGACAGTAACTCTTGTGAAATACCACCAATCACACCCTGATATCTTCCAATCCCTAACCCGACTTCAGGCATCCACAAAGGTTCGCCAATTTGCAATTGATAACTACTATCTACCAACTTATACACTTCAAACGGTTGATGTTGGTCGCGTCGCCAATACTCTGGGTTATAAATCACGTAGTACAGCACGCCCAGTTTTGTATAAATAGCGAGCTTTTCGTCGTATTCACCACCAGGCGTCTGAGACACCATCTCTAAGGTCAAAATGGGTACAACTTCATTCTCTTCCCAAACAGCGTAACTTTTCCGGGATTTTCCACCCTTTTTACGTTCTACTCCCAAGGAAAGAAAGCCATCTGGGACAACGGGTACTCTAGGATTGAGTCCTGTAGTATGATACATTGCCATGTCTACACCGAAGAACCAATCCATTCGCAAAGCCCAAATTGAGGAAAGCAAAAACAGTAAAACGTTAGGCAAAATATTTTGGTCTTCATTATCCACAGGCGTATCATCTGAACAGGGTAGTTCATCAGTAGTAGGTAACGCAATTTTGAGATGGGATGACAGCATAGCCTTTGTCTCGATAGCGTTCAGTTCTTATGATTATAAAACTTAATTAGAGTTTGCCATGTTCCCGATCTCTGCCCGTTGGATTCAAGAGTTTCAAAAGCACCTGTATTACCACCAGCACCAACGCCAGAATTTGCTGCTGTCACGTGCTGTGCTGCAATTCACGAACTCCTATCGAGAAGCACAACAAATTAATCTGGAGGTAGCGATCGCCTATGTTGGGACATGAATCGCTTCAGTACAGAACTGGCTTGTGTGGACGATTCCTACTTTTCCTACAGGAGATTTTCTTTAGTATTAACAATGTGAAAAAATATGAACAAACGAGTAAATGATTTGAAAAGGTGAACTTACTAAGATAATGTAAAAAATATATTAATTAGCTCCAGTTTTTGTTCGAGTTATGAACGAACAGAAATCAGATAGAAAAGGCTGAAATTTGACAGCAAACAAAATTGTTATGTGCAGGATGAAATTTACCGATCGAGGTATGGGCAATGGGGTTGAATGAGTTTGGAAATCAAGAATAGAATTTCCATTCCTTGATCAACTTTCCGTGAGTTCGCCGTCAGGGCGATCGCCAAGAAAAGACAATGAAAAGGGTGTAGGGGGTAGGGTGTGGGGTGTGGGGAACCCCATAAATGCAGGGGTTTGGAACATGGACGTCGTATATATGAGCGCTATGCGTCTGGAAATACATTTTTTTCTTTTTTTCATACATAAATGTCGGGGCTTGTACCATGCAT
>CAZZXJ010000395.1:0-6405 GCA_964657905.1 uncultured Stigonema sp. | reverse complement strand
GATGATTTGTGAATATTCCCTTCCATCCAGGGATTAATCACATAGTCCACATCGTAGTGGTCAGGGGCACACATCAAAAAGCTAATCTGAGAAGTCATAAAAATATCACAAGTGTATAGATGCAATCAGTCTTTGTTGGCTACAGATTTTTGCTGCTCTGATTCTGTAAAATTTGCTACTAAACTTCTGACTTTTGACAGTTGAAGGCGGCACACAGACCTTCATCCTATTCTATGATCGGGGGGACATGCAAGGAATGGGTAAGTAGGTCGGCACAAATAAAGCTAACTGGCTATGGTCGTCATTTGTCCTTTGTCATTGGTCATTGGTAAGGGTTTCAAGCCTGTTTACGTTTCTTTCCATAGTTCTGTTTATTCCCGCCGACTTACGTAATGGGGAATAGTGCAACCGATTACCAACAACCATACAGCCTGTCAAAGGTAGAGACATAGCAACAAGAAATTCAGGGATTCAAAGCACTCAAAGAGTCTTTCTGTTGTTCAAGTAGTGGTGTTGACGACTAACTCCAGACTCCGCCACATATACCAAGAGGCGATCGTGCAATAGGGCTGCCACCGGATCCCTATTTGTTGCACAGTCTTTTTGTCAGGCAATTCCGGCAGGGAGTAAACACGGCGAATCCCAGATCGGATACCCAGGTCATCGACAGGCAGCACATCCCACCGATGCAGACGGAAGATTAGCAACATCTGCACTGTCCAACGTCCAATTCCTTTGACTTGTGTCAAAGTCTTAATAATGGCTTCGTCCTCCATCGCCTCTAGCTCAGTTAGAGTCGGCAACCCATCTAGTATCTTCTGAGCTAAGTCTTTCAGATACACAACTTTGGGACGGGAGATTCCTACCCCTCGCAAAGTTTCATCTGGCGTGTTGAGGATATCTTGTGGGGTTGCTCCCAGCTTGTCAACATAAAGCTGGAGAAACGTAAAGAGTACGGACCCGAAGCCAATTATGGTGCGTTACGAAGAGCGAGTTGCTGGGGAACGATACAACGAGCATCTAATGACACAACTTAACGGCTGAAGCAACTTGTAGGATTTTAGAGCTTCACCCACCTGCGGATTAACCCCCGCAGAGTTTACGTTATAGTTGCCAGAAAAACCTCTGGTAGCATGGCAGGGATAGTCCCTAGGCGAAAATCCTTGATGTTGCGGGTGATAATCGCCTCTATTCCTTCGCCCCTAGCAGCTGCATGAGTTACCGCATCCTCAAAATCGGAAAATGGACTCGCAAGTGCCTCTCGAATCAAAGCATCTGTGACTGCGGCAATGCGCATCTTAGACATCAAAGTGTTCAAAACTTCTCGGCTCTTATCACTACCCAAATGTCGCCGCAAAAGGTAGAACAGATTAGTTATCGCATGTCCAGCGAGGTAACCTTCTACTTTTCCTTGAGCAACTGTATCCAGCGCTAATGCCGAGGCTGCAAAAAAGGGTTGGCGTTGCAGTAATACATCCAAAACCACATCACTGTCAAATAGCACCCGGATCACTGATATTTGTCCTCAAGGTAGTCCACGTATTGCTGACGCGAAACCTCATTTTCGGGAATATCTTCTTCTTTTTTGAGGATTCCTACTAAACTCTGAGTCCAAGGGCTGAGTTCCATTGATTGGTCTGGGTCTGGCAGTTGCTCAAAGAAAGTGGCGATCGCTTCAGAAAGCGAGATTTGATGAATTTTCGCCCATTTTTTAGCTTTCTTGACTAGGGAATCGTCTAAGCGCAAAGTCAGCTTCGTTTGCATGATCTTTCTAAGTGACGTACAATTTTAGCGTTTATACACGTCATTTTAGTAAACTTCTCTATCATCTGCTAAACTCGATTCCCAAATTTCATCAAGTTAACCCTCTTATGCTAAATTTCACAAGGATAGTATCATGCCATAGGCAAGTCGTACTTTAGTCATCGGCGGTAGTATGGCGGGACTTTACTTCTTAATTTTTTAAATACATATTACATAGCATGACGTTAGTTGCTGGCTAGTACCGCAAGGCGTTCGTCAAAAGCCAAGAAAATAAGACTATTTAATAAGATTGCAGATGGTCAGCTTATTTCCGCGCCCCCTGTACTAGGGTGATGCAGCTAAAGATATAAAATCTTATGTTACCACACTCCAACCCCTACACCTAAGAATCACCAAGAAAATGGTAATTTTGGAAACTGGAACTTAATTGCGCTCACCCAAATTTCAGGAAATATTAGCCAATGCCGTACCTGACATCAGCAAGCGAAATCCATTCGGTTGTCGCTGAATATACCAAAGCTAGTACTTTGTGGATAGATACAGAAGTAGCTGAATATAAAAGTCGTAATCCTAAACTGTCGCTGATTCAGGTATTAGATGATCCGACAGATTTGAGTGGCGATCGCATTTACCTTTTGGATGTACTCCTCCAGCCTGATATCGTGACTGACTTTGTTGAAAAAATTATGGTCAATCCGGATATTGAAAAAGTCTTTCACAACGCCAGCTATGATTTGAGATTATTGGGTAATAAGAAAGCAAAAAATATCACTTGTACTTTAGAAATGGCAAAAAAAATTCCCTACTATTTATTACCATTACCCAACTACCAACTGAAGACTCTAGCCACCGAACTTTGTAATTTCCAAAATATAGACAAAAAAGAACAAAGTAGCAACTGGGGACTGCGACCCCTCACTGAAGAGCAGATAGAGTATGCTTACCTAGACTGCATTTATCTTGCTCAAGTACATCTGAGTTTGATAGAATTAAATAAAGAAACAAACCCCGAACCCGCAACGGAAGATTTAACAGCGCTTGCGGCAAAATACACGCAAATTGAGTATCAGTGGAAACTATTGAATTCAGAATTTGAGCATTTGCAAGATCGAATTAAAAAAGCTATGCAAGCTCAAAATTTATCAGAAACCTCGTATTTCAAGCTAAGTGGTTACGATCGCAAAACAGTGAAAGTGCCGTTTACCGAACTAGTAAGGTTAGTACAAAACCAAGAGTTAAATTTAGATTTTCCCATAACACTGACGCAAAAACTTCAAAAAGATTTAGGAGAAAACCTCGAACAATTGTCTGTAGAGATTGAGAAAAATACCTCTTGGCGACTGACTTCCAAAACAGATGAAAGTGAACAAACAGATGAAAGATAAGCAATTCATAATTCATAATTCTATGAGAGTGCGGTTATTTGAGCAAGAATTGACCGGGGTGAGAAGAGCCTTTGGCATAGCTGCACTTACCGCATTTGTCGCAATGGCAACCGTTTCTTGCAGTAAGAGCAACGATGTCTTGGTAACAGAAATAGGAGTCACTCCTCCCAAGGCTATTTCAACTAAACCATCCAAAGCGAGCGACTTTTATATTCAGGGTCAGTATAAGCATATTAAAGGAGACTCACAAGGCGCGATCGCCGCTTATAATAAAGCAATTAGCCTCAATCCCAACTATGCGGCTGCTTACAATGGTCGCGGACTTGTCCACTTCGAGATGGGAGACAAGCCCGGAGCGATCGCTGATTACGATGAAGCGATTCGCCTCAATTCCAACTATGCGGCTGCTTACAATAATCGCGGGGATGCTCGTGCGGATCAAAAAGATATATACGGAGCAATAGAGGATTACAACGACGCGATTCGCCTTGCTCCCAACTACGCTCAAGCCTACAATAATCGCGGAAATGCCCGTGCGGCACAGGAAGACAGAAGTAGGGCAATAGACGATTACAATGAAGCGATTCGTCTCAATCCTAAGTATGCTGTTGCTTACAATAACCGGGCAAATGCCCGTGCCGCCAAGGGAGACATAGATGGAGCGATCGCCGATTACAACCAAGCGATTCGCCTCAATCCCAAATTTGGCGCAGCCTACAACAACCGAGGAAATACCCGCGCCGCTCAAAAAGACATAAAGGGAGCAATGGCGGACTTACAGAAAGCTGCGGAGATCTTTCAGCAACAAAATAATCAAGGCATGTACCAACAAGTAATGAACAACATGAAACAGGTGCAGTAGGGAGTTAGTTGATAGTTGATAGTAGTTAGTTGGTAGTTGTTAAAAATACCACTAACCACTAACCACTAACTATTAACTATTAACATGAATGTGGTTTTCGACCTCAGCAAATTTTTCTTGTGCTTTTTGTTCACTACCTAATAATGAAACGATAATCCCCACTAAGAACGCTAGGGGAATACTAACTAATCCAGGATTTTTCAGGGGGAAGGGAGCCGAGGCGTGTTTGAGAATAGTCACCTGAATAGTAGGTGATAGATAAATCAGTATTAAAGAGGAGAACGTACCCACCAACATACTCGCAACCGCACCGTTGGTCGTAAAGCGTCGCCAGAGCATGGATAAAAGCAACGCAGGAAAGTTGGCACTAGCGGCGATCGCAAACGCTAAACCAACCATATAGGCAACGTTTTGCCCCTTAAACAGGATACCCAGCACCATTGCCAAGACACCTAACAGCATTGTTGCAAAGCGAGCAACCTTGAACTGTTCCGTCTCATCAGCATGACCTGAACGCACCACATTTACCCACAAATCGTGAGACAATGCCGCTGCACCAGAAAGGGTTAACCCCGCTACAACTGCCAAAATGGTGGCGAAGGAAACCGCCGCAATAAAGCCTAAGAAAGCATTACCGCCCAAAGATAGCGCTAAGATTGGCGCAGCCATGTTACCACCAGTGCCAATTTGCTTGATAGCATCTTGACCTACCAGCACCATTGCCCCAAAGCCCAGAATGAAGGTGAGCAGGTAAAAAACGCCAATCAAAGCTGTAGCATATGTTACTGATGTTCGAGCTGCTTTAGCATCGCGTACAGTATAAAACCGCATCAGAATGTGAGGTAGTCCAGCTGTGCCGAACATCAGCGACATCCCCAGGGATATAGCATCGAAGGGGTCAGAAACTTGTTTGCCAGGAGCCAATACGCCTGGATACTTAGCAGCAGCAGCAGCAAATAATGCTAATGGGTTGAAACCAAATTGTGCCAGTACCAAAATTGCTAGCAAGACAGTCCCACCCAGCAGCAGAATTGCCTTGATAATTTGTACCCAAGTTGTGGCAATCATGCCACCGAAAATCACATAAGCCAGCATCACGCAACCCACGATGACAACGGCTAATTCATATTCAAACCCAAACAGCAGCTTGATGAGTTCGCCAGCACCTACCATCTGGGCAATTAAGTAAAAACTGATCACTGCCAGGGTACCAAGAGCAGCAGCTATTCGCACTGGCGTCTGCCGCAAACGATAAGCTACCACATCGGCAAAGGTGTACTTGCCCAAATTACGCAGTGGTTCTGCAATTAAGAACATCACAATCGGCCAGCCGACCAAAAAACCGATAGAATAAATTAAGCCATCAAAGCCATTAAGTGCCACCAAGCCAGTAATGCCTAAAAAGCTAGCGGCGCTCATGAAGTCGCCCGCCAAGGCAAGTCCGTTCTGCAAAGGGCTAATATTACCGCCAGCTGTATAGAAGTTTGCCGTATTTTTGGTCTGCCGTGCTGCCCAATAGGTAATCCCTAGGGAACTGCCAACAAATAGAACGAAGAATGCGATCGCCAGTGGGTTGAAGTGACCAAGACTGGTAAGGTTAACCTCAGCCAATGGCAAATGATACCATAAATTATTCATACTGATTGAATTTTTGATTGGGGACTTGGGGAATTGTTGATTGCCATTAACAATGAACAATCAACAATTAACTATTTGCGTGTAAGAAGAGCGATTTTGTTGTCGTAATTGTTATTTGCCCAGCGCACGTAAATAAAAATTAATATCCATGCAGAGATAATTACCAGCGCTCCTAGTAAGATACCAAGGCTGAGTCCTGGAAGCACTAATGATCCCAACAAAGGCTTATTGAAGGCGATCAGCAGGATGAAGCCAAAATAGATAAACATCATGGCTCCACTAAGCATCAGGGATATTCGCCAACGTTCAACGGCGAGAGCCTGGAGAGCTTTCGTGCGATCTTGCATGTCTTGCTTTACTATGAGAAGGTTAGGTCATATCTTCCCATTGAATCCATTCAATATAAAATATTATTCAAAAATCTTAGTAAATATAGTGAAATTTTTCTTACAAAAAATACAGTAACAAGTAATTAGTAATTCGTAAGAAGGTCGATATTATTAAACTCATATAAGTAAAAATTCTGTAAATGGTAAGGGTAAAGGTAAAAAACTTACTCTTTACCATTCATGGATGGGTTACTAAGCCTGCCCAATTTTTCCCTTCAGTTTTTTCGGTTTAGCTGACGTAAACCCTATACCTCATGGAGAAAGGGTTTCGAGTGATTTAAGAAAGTCAATGTGAAACAGATGTACTGTAACAGCAATCCTAAATGAGTTGTGAAAAATTTTAAGTTTTGTAGGGTGGGCACTGCCC
>CAZZXJ010000394.1:0-6418 GCA_964657905.1 uncultured Stigonema sp. | reverse complement strand
GAGGCGCTAGGGTTAAATCCAGCTAATTTGCAAGGAGCCGTAGCGGAAAACACTCGACCACTGCCAGGGTTTAAGAGAGAGGAGCGACCCAATTACGCCTGGTAAATACGAGGCTATCAGTGACTTTCAGCCGCCCGGTTCTGATGGATCAGGTGGCTGAACTTAATGGTTAGCAAAACATGGCGGTCTGTTCATCCCTTTGCTACCTAAATCTCAGAATTTTTTACGGGTGGAAAAACTTTGCTTTCTCTCTCAGTCCATTCCAGTGATACTCCGGAATCAGTATTTCCTTCTTCATTTGAATGCGATCGCAGTGTCTTACTAAGTCTTGAAGCATGAGGTAAATTTCTGCTTCCGTATCCTGGCTGGGATGGTATCCTAAATCCAGAAGGTGCTGGTGTTCGGGTTGATAATAGTGTTCCTCTAATTCGCAGCGGGGATTTTCTAGATGACGAATCGCCACGTTCAATCCTAATTTCCTAGCTACTTTCTGTACCTTTAAAGCCAGTTCAACTATGCTGTACACTTGGGCAAATTGATTGAAGACTCGGTACTCACCAACAGATGGCGGATTCTCTAAGGCAAGAGTTAAGCACTGCATTGAGTCCTTGAGAGTTAAGAAACCTCGTCTTTGAGACCCCAAACCGTAGACAGTTAAAGGATGACCGATAACTGCTTGGCAACAGAAGCGGTTAATAGCTGTACCAAAAGCTTGATCGAAATCTAATCGGGTTAGTAGTCGCTCATCATCACCCATCTCATCAATGCGAGTTCCGAAAACTACTCCCTGCATGATGTCGGTGGCCTTGAGATTCCAAATCTTGCAGGCAAACATGATATTGTTGGAGCCATGGACTTTGCTCCAGTGGTACCACGAATTAGCTTGCCGGGGAAAAGGCAGCCGATCTCGTTTTCCCTTATATTCAATCTCAAAAAACCCCTCTGGAATATCTATATTGGGTGTCCCATACTCTCCCATGGTTCCCAACTTAACTAAGTGAGCCTGAGGGCAAACATCCCGCATTGCAAACAACAGATTGAAAGTCGTGGTAATGTTATTGGTCTGGACAAAAACTGCATGATTAACATCAATCATTGAATAGGGTGCTGACGGACACTCGCCAAAATGGACGATTGCCTCTGGCTCGAATTCACGGAAAATTTGCTCCACAAAATCATAATTCCGTAAATCTCCTGCCCAAAAATGTAGCTTTGTGCCAAAGTGTTCTTGAAAAGCATGAAGACGCTCTTCCATAGAGCAAATTGGAATTGCACTCCAGGCATTCAAATCCTCTACCCACTGACGCCGGAAGAAGGCATCTGCCCCTGCCACCTCATGTCCTCTAGCAACTAAGTATTGTGCTAATGACCAACCTAGGTAACCATCAATTCCAGCAATAAAAATCCTCATAGAGCGAAACTTCTTGATCCACTGAGTTTGGTTTCAATTTCTTGCCCAATCATCCGCCTTCTCTTGGAGTATGCCATCGGGTCCAATGAGCAGATGTCGTCCACGCCAATAGATGCTCCGACCCGTCATACCTGCTACCCAAATGGCAAAGGTCATGAGATCGCGAATTGGAAGCACCCAGAGCCACCGCAAGAGTTTAGGGCAACCCATGCTGTATATGCATACCACCGCCTGAACGGTTCTGACAGATACCGTGACAAAGCTCACAATCACCGCCCAAGGCGCGGTACCCGAAAGTATGAGTAAAAAGATACAATACACAGTGCCGTAAGTACACGCAATGCTGTAATACAGTGAGCCACGGTTCCATCGGCTCATTCTAGCCCAGCGTAACTCTCGCTCAAACAAATGTCGGAAGCTCTCGAGTCCGTTGTTGGTTTCCAGGATATATTGCGACAGTTCAACGCGATAACCTTTCTCGGCTACCATATTGCCAATGTAGTAATCGCATCCGATCCGATTGACTACACTTTTCAATCCACCAATTTGCTCCAGCACGGATTTTCGAGTCGCGATGGTCGCACCAAGAGCGAACTTTAGACCGCGCTCCACGGTGCGAGCTATCAGTACACTGGGAATAAAGTCGATGCACCGTCCGAAAGAAGCCAAGGTTGCTGGTAGAAACTTTGGTTCGTGACTGAGATAACCGCATGTCACGATGCCGACATCAGGATCTACCAACGGCGCTGTTACTGTACGGACATATTCCGGCTTTACCCACATGTCGCTGTCCGTCGAGATGATAACTTCGTGCTGTGCTGCCTCAAGTAAATGTGTGAGATTGCTAAACTTATGGTTGATGCCACGCACCTCGATACAGAAGATGAGTCTAGCGCGGTTAGGGTATTTTGCAACCAGTTCTTCCAACAGAGGAACAGCTGGGTCATTGGGATTCATGACGCCGAACAGCACCTCGTAGTGTTCGTAGTCTTGCAGGCAAAAGCTTTCCCAGTTTTCCCTGGCATCTGCATCCACTCCACAAACTGGGATTAGTACCGAAACTGGTGAACTGCTATTTTTGGGAAACTGCCTGGTGGCGTTGAAGAACCGACCAGTGCTAATTGCACACCATGTATAAAAAAATACGGACGTTCCAATCAGAAGGAGCAGGAACACCTGTAGAGCAATTATCATTTAATTAAGAAGAACAATGTCGCTAGTCAACAATATCACGAGAGGGTTCAAGCCTGTGTATTTCATCACCACTGCCTTAGATGATGGTACATTAAGTGACTTTGTTCCCAGATTTTTGACGCCTTTTAAAACAGGTCGTGTTGTCTTTGATCCCCTGATATAAATACAGGACGAGTGTCAATTCCTTTAATTCCTTGACACTCGTCCTTCTCAAGAGCGGAGACGCGCTCTTAGACGAGAACGCGAACGGGGCTACCAGACCTCCCGCGTTATTTAGGTTTGACACTCCCCATGCCCTGAAAGCTGGGGATTCTGTAAGAGGTTCAGCCGTATCTCTCACATATCCAACTGTCGGATTTTCCCACACAGGGCGGTGATTCCCGTAGGCGGGTGAGGGTACTCCACCCATTAAGGATCGATATCTTCCAAGGCATAACTTTCCCCCAGTCCGGGGGTAGGGTTGCTCCGAGCCACCTGTTTGATTCTATTGTAGCAAAAAAACATGTGTGTTGAATCTGAATAAATTCCCCAATGGCTCTACCCCATAACTAGAAGTTATTTGCTCTGCGCCCTAGGAATTTCGGTCAAAATATGAGATGGGTTGTTTAATTAAGCTTTTTTTTATAAGTTATGGCTAATCCAGCTAAAATTTCTACTCTAACGTCAATGCGTGAAATCAACTTCCAGTCACGTCGCAGACTCGTCATTATTAATGGAGACGATTTTGGATTCTCGAATGGTGTTAATCGCGGCATCATCGAAGCCCATGAGCGGGGAGTGCTGACGAGTACTAGCCTCATGGTGACAGGTGAAGCGTTTGATGAAGCAGTGGCTCTGGCGCATGCTCACCCAAAGCTAGCAGTTGGGCTGCACTTGGTTTTGGCTAACGGCAAAGCGGTACTGCCTCATTCACAAATACCACACTTGGTAGACTCAAACGGTAACTTTTCTGACAAAGATAACCAAGCTGGGGTACACTACCACTTGAGCCACGGTGCGCGTCGGGAACTACCTCTGGAAATCCGCGCTCAACTCGAAAAGTTTCGCTCCACCGGGCTGCAACTTTCTCACGTTGATGGTCATAGACACATGCACTTGAACCCAGTAGTGCTGCACAACTTGGTTGACCTGAGTAACGAATTTAACATTAAAGTGATCCGGTTGCCTTATGAGGAATTGAAGATAACTCTTTCCATCGACAGTAGCGATCGCCTGATGAAGATTATCTGGTATAGTGTCATGTCTGGGCTGCGTTGGTACGGTGAGCGCTTGCTGAAATCAAAAGGAATTGTCTCCCCTAAGCGAGTCTATGGCTGGCTCCAAAGTGGGCGCATTTCGGAAGCTTACTTACTGAATTTGATTCCGCAGATCCAAGCTAACATGGTAGAAATTTATGCTCATCCAGCAATTGCGATCAGTGGAGAACCAAGGAATGGACCACAAGGCGCAGGTCAGTTAGAACTCGATGCGCTGGTTAGTCACCAAGTCCGGGAAATGTTAGGTTCTCAGGGCTTTGAGTTGATTAACTACAATAATCGCGAGGCAATTGCAGCGCAGTCAAGAATTTTACTATGGTAATTATCACTTTCTCTAGCTAAAGGTAGATGAAAAAAACAGCATGGAGTCCACTACGGCAACCGCTATTTCGGGCATTGTGGATCGCCTCTGTAGCGTCAAATCTTGGCACATGGATGCAGAATGTTGGGGGAGTGTGGCTGATGACCTCACTCACACCGTCATCGCTGATGGTGGCGCTCATGCAATCAGCAACCAGTTTACCAGTTTTTCTTGTCGGACTTCCCGCGGGAGCGCTTGCCGATATCGTTGACCGCCGCCGCTTACTTCTGTTCTGGCAAGGTTGGATGCTAGTTGTGGCAGCAGCCCTTGGGGTGCTGACATTTGTTGGAGCAACGACACCTTGGATATTGCTATCGCTCACTTTTGCCTTAGGGTTGGGATCAGCCATGAACGCTCCGGCATGGCTATCGATTACACCGGAACTGGTATCTCGCTCTGAACTGCCAGCAGGTGTGGCGTTGAACAGTGTTGGATTCAACATTGCCCGGGCGGTCGGCCCTGCCCTCGGCGGTTTCGTTGTCTCAGCGGCGGGACCTGCGGTGGTGTTTTTGCTCAATGCTGTGTCGTTCGTTGGCGTCATGCTCGTTCTTTACCGCTGGCGTCCTGTGCAGCGCCAAAGTGCGCTACCAACTGAGCGACTCATGGGAGCTTTGCGGGCGGGAATGCGCTACGTCCACTATGCGCCAGCTTTGGATGTAGTGCTAGTGAGGGTTGGAGTCTTTATCAGCTGCGGTAGTGCGTTGTGGGCGCTGCTGCCACTGGTAGCGCTGCAGCAGCTTAAACTTGAGTCAGCAGGGTACGGCTTGCTACTCGGGTGTCTGGGCTTGGGAGCGGTGATCGGAGCAGCGTTTCTGCCCAAAATTCGGGACTCGATTTCGGTAGATCGGATGGTGGCGATCGCCACCGTCGTGTTTGCGATCGCCACACTGTCACTGGCTTATATACACAATCTCGGTTTGGTATGCATCGCCCTGGTGGCAGGTGGATTTGCTTGGATGGCGATTATGTCCAGTTTAAATGTGGCAGCACAGGTAACATCACCGTCTTGGGTACTTTCACGAGCGCTTGCTGTTTATCAACTGGTATTCCAAGGAGGTATTGCCGCCGGAAGCGCTTTGTGGGGTTTAGTTGCTGAGCATTTAGGGAACTCAGTTGCACTTTTAGTCGCGGCGATCGGGCTGATGGTCGGGCTAATAGCTGGGGTACGTTATCGGTTGGTAGAAGGTGAAAACTTAGACTTGTCACCGTCATTACACTGGGCTGAGCCAACTGTAGTCACGGATTTGCGTCCAGATGATGGGCCTGTATTGATTACGGTTGAGTACCGCATTGAAAGAGCGCGATCGCAAGACTTTGTACGGGTCATGCATGATGTCAGCCGTATTCGTAGGCGTGACGGCGCGATCCGCTGGGGGTTATTCTCCGACACATCTGACCCAAGTCGCTACGTCGAAACCTTTGTTGTGGAATCTTGGGCAGAACATTTGCGCCAGCATGAGCGCGTTACCTTCGCCGATCAAGCAGTTCAGGAACGTGCCCGTGCTTTCCACATTGGGGATACGCCACCGATTGTTTCTCACCTCATCTATGCTCATGATTGATGGTTATCCCAAGGTTCCCCTGTCGCTACAATTAAGCAAAAGCCCCAAATAGCATGCCGATTTAGTCAATGCTTGGGCATATGCAGATGCTTATCCACAGGAAATAGAAGCGGTTATCCGCGCAAATGAGATTGCTTAACCGATGGGGCGTTTATATACTGATGAAAATATTCAAACAACTTTACGTTACCAAAAAGTTACGAGCGCGCGAGCGCAAGAAGTTGCGCGTAATGCTCTAAATTATTTGACTTTAAATAGCCATAAGTAATTATGGTGCAACAAGATATTCCTATTCACAGCGAAGTAAAAGTAATTATATAAATCATATTTTTTACACATTAAAGTGATTGAAAAGCTGGTAGTTGAAGAGAAGACACTATACTGTGCGCTCCTGAGTGAGGGACAAGTTAAAAACAAGTAATTTTTGTCAATACGTCCAACTATAGCAATAAATCTAGGCAATAATTATCATTATCAGTAGTTCTTAAAGTAATGTTTTTTTGAGTAAAAATTATGTTCAACTCAGGATGCCTACCTTTTTTTAGCAACGCAACAATCAGATAAGGGTTCATAAATAAATTAATCAATAAAACACGAGTGATTCTAATTGGCGGTCCCTCTCATGCAGGCAAAT
>CAZZXJ010000393.1:0-6422 GCA_964657905.1 uncultured Stigonema sp. | reverse complement strand
ACTTTTTATTCCTCAGTCGGTGAGCCGAAATTGAGCCGATGACTCAACTTATACCTTTTCATATAGATGATGGTAAAGTAGTGAGAACTTTGGCTTTACAGTCAATAAATCGGCTATTTGAGAGTTTTTGTCGATTTTATTAGCATTGGGCTAGGCTGCCAATAAAAAAATAACCCCTAGACAGGGGTTATTTTTGCACCAAATTCATTGGGTAAGATTTCCAATTCCCTAATGGTACGTTGGTGACTATAGTGACTTAGGAAACGTTTAAGCAACTAAGCCCCAGCACAAACTGGGGCATTTCTTCTTGAAAGACGTTATTCTACTATGAACTTATTGTTTTTGTCTAGCATGCCTTGCATCTAGCATCTGCACTGGTTCCCCTTAAACGTTGAAGCAAGAGCCTTCAGGACTCTTTTGATGAATTTGTCCCTTGCGGTCACGGTAGGATGAGTTATTTTTTTCCAAAAATTTTCCAAACAAAAGCAGATTGACGACTTGCCAAATGATGTTTTAGAGCGCATTGTTGATAAAATCCAAAGTCTTGCAGATGAACCACGTCCCGATGGAGTTGTGAAATTAAAAGGTTCTGATAACGAGTATCGGATACGGGTTGGTGATTATAGAGTTCGTTATGAGATTGATCATGAAAGTCAAATCGTGAAACTTTTACAGTGCAAGCATCGGAAAGATGTTTATAGAAAATAATTTTTAAATTATGATAAAAGTATAAACCCTTTATCTACAAAAGATTTGACCGAGCAGGCGTTGTTTTGAGGTGTCCCAAGTTGGCAATCGCCAACTTGGGACACCAAATCTGACTTTCATCGTTTTGCGTTGATTATTCTCTCACCAGAGTGATGGAAGAGCGCTAAGGGACTTCCAGACAATAAAATATCCCAACCATAGACGGCTCAATCGTATCATTCGTAAGGGCGGGGTAAAGAGCGCCCCTACAATTTCGGACAATTTATTTCTTAGTGTTCCCTAAGGAGCTAAAACTAACCTTGTTTACAAGTTATAAAGTATGTTCTCTAGATGCAACAATGATGATGCTGTTAAGGCATAAATCTATATGACAAGCTATCAACCCAATCAACAAACAGTCGCAACCGAATCTATCCCCACTGGCGAACTCATCGATGAGATGATCGAGGAAACAAAGGGAATGAACTATGTGGAGGTAATTGAAAACGTTATCCACAGTCTGGAACAAGATGACAGTGGGATGGTTAGCCAGCCCTCAGACGGTGGTTATCTTTGGAAGTTTAAGTACGGTAGTGTAGAAGTGTTTGTCCGACTCACTGGGAAAACCGATGAAGATACCTTAACGGTTTGGTCTGCCGTGCTGAAATTACCAGCCAAGGATGAACCGAAGTTGATGCGGAAGCTATTGGAAATGAACTGTTCCAGTACCTTTGAAGCCCGTTTTGGCATTATTGAAAGCCAGGTAGTTGTCATATCGATACGCACTCTAGCAGAGTTATCTCCTAGCGAAGCTTCTCGCGTGGTTACCGTCGTGGCAACTATCGCTGATAACAACGACGAAGTATTACAATCTGAGTTTGGTGTAGCTTGACTTCAGTTTGGCGACTGATTCCGTTGCTAGAAGCTTCTGGTAATGTGCAGATGGCGATTGACCGTTGGTTGCTAGCACAGCATCAGTCTGGACATCCCCCAACTCTACGGTTTTACACTTGGTCGCCACCTGCGATTTCCCTGGGCTATCATCAACACAAATACCCTGAACGTTGGCAGCATCTGGTTTGGCAAGGTCAGAAAGTAGAGTTGGTGCGGCGTCCTACGGGAGGAAGGGCGGTGCTACACCAAGGTGATTTAACTTACGCTGTGCTTGTATCTGGACTAACGGGCGATCGCGTCCAGGTCTACCAAAAAATTTGTGAGTTTTTGATTCAAGGGTGGCGATCGCTTGGCGTAGAATTGCACTACGGTACATCAGGGCGAGGCTACATCCACAATCCCAACTGTTTTGGCACTGCAACTGGTGCAGATTTAGTTTTGCCAGATGGTAGCAAACTAATCGGTAGCGCCCAACTGCGACGGGGTGGGGCAATTTTGCAACATGGCTCCATTCGTTTGCAACCAGATGCTCAGTTGTTTGCCGAGGTCTTTGGTACAGAATCCTTTACCCCTGTGCAACTCCCCCAAAACCTGGGTATTGAAAAGATTATTGCAGCTTTGATTGCCGCAGCTAATGATTGTTTTAATATTCAGTTAGTTGTACAACCTCTCTCCCAAGATGAATGGGAAACAATTATCCTACTGGGTAGTTGATTTTGCGATCGCTCCTAATTGTAAACTCGGTGGATAACTACCTTCCTCTTTAATTCGCTTAATTTCAGCATCAGTTATTCGCCAATTTAACTTTTGTGCTACTGCTTGCACAATGTCTCCCCGGTCAATCACACCAGCTACAGATCCAGCAGGACTTAGCACGGTGATGCGGGGTAAGTGCTCATTTTCCAGCTTGTTAATCACAACAGCCAAGGAAGTTGACTCAGTAACAGTGGGAATTTCTGTCAGGGCATGCACAATACTTTGCAGGGTTTGGGTTTCCCATTGACTCCGTTCCACCAACCGTAAATCTTCTATGTCAACTATGCCTCGGTAACGTCCATCCGATTCGGCAAAATAAACCTGTGGGGAGGCAGATTCCAATAAGTATAAGTCAGCAAAGGAACGCAAGGCCTGGTCAGCATCGACTAAACGAAAATCGCGGGTCATGGCGTTGGCAGCAACTAACTGGAGTAAGGTTTCTTGTAAAATGGTCACGCGCTCATAGCTGCTGGCGTTGCGGACGCCAAACCAACCTAACAGAGCAATCCACAAACCAGTGACTAATTCGCCTGTCATGTAATCTACAACTAAGCCCAAGGCGATGGCACCGTAACCCAAAATCTGCCCCGCCTTTGCTGCCAACCGTACAGATTGAAAGCGGTTTCCTGTTGCTTTCCACAGTGCTGCTTTTAAAACTTGTCCCCCATCTAGAGGTAAGCCAGGAATCAGGTTAAATAGTGCCAAAACCAAGTTTATTCTCGCCAAATCGCTGACCATCATGTAGGCCGGACTGGTGTCTGGCATAATATTAGCTAGTAGGAGGAACACTAAAAACAGTGCAATACTAACTGCTGGACCTGCGATCGCTACCTGAAATGCTTTGCCGGGAGTTTTGGATTCTTCTTCAATAGCAGCAATGCCGCCAAACAGAAACAGGGTAATGGAGTTAACTTTAATGCCTTGCGATCGGGCTACCAAGCTGTGACCCAACTCGTGTAACAACACCGAACCAAAAAGCAGCAGTGCCATCACTACCCCAGCACTCCAAGCTAGGAAAATCCCCAATGCTTGGTAAGCTACACCAAAGTTGAGGGTTGCCAACCCTAAAATCACAAACCACAAAGGGTCTAAAAACAGCGGAATTCCGAATAAAGATCCGATTTTCCAATTTGTTTGCATTATTTTAACCTAAAACTCAATATTTCCAGTAGTACAGAATCACGAACACACGTTAGGTTTTATACATATATGATTTTTCCCCATCAATACTGCTTTTACCATGGCAGCAAAGCAGTGTTGATGGGTGAGATGCTCTAAATTCTAGAATAAACAATTTAAGCCGTGAGTAGAACTCAAAACTTAGCGGCAATTTGAGAATTAACAAACCCATGTGGCAGACCTTACCCTTCAGAATTAGCCTGAAAGGTGTGGTCTGCCACTTCTGGAGTGCCTCAGGTGTAATACCTTAGACAGTAAAATTTATAAAACGCCGATATTTGTCAATCCCAAAACGGCACCAATGCCGATGAGGTGACCTGTGCTCATGGCAGCAAGGAATGTACCAACGCTGGGATTATTAAACAGCGCTGGGAAAGGTAGGGGCATTTTAATACCAACGTGAGGATAGCGAACTATCCGGGGAATAATCAAAAGAGCTAATAGACTAGCGCCAATGATAATTGGTGATCCCGACCAGTCCCATTCGGTGCCAGTGTTGGCAACAGTAGATTGGACTGCTAATAAAATTGATGAAATCACGGTTTTTCCTCCTGCATCAATCAATTGATTTATGAGCTAAGCTTAAGCTAAGTTCATGCTCTATCCAACAAAGTAGCGCTATCTTCCTTCTAAAGAAAGATTTAATAGTATATTAAGTTTTATGGCAAATGGCAGTTATTCACGTGTTTTATGAGCTTGTTGTTGTCAAAATTTCGATACATCAAGCAGAATATCTTGCTAATTATTCTTAACTTAAATTGATAATTAATGTGGGTAGGTAAAATAAACATTGATTTAGGTGGCTAATGGCTAATTGTATTCAGGCAATTAGCCCAACGGGAAAACAGTCCCTAGGGCGAGGGAAACCCGTATAGGTGCACTGGCTCCTCCTTGCAACTTCTCTCCGCCTTCAGGGCTGTCTCACCATTAACAATTAGCTATTAGCAGTTCTCCTAAATAACACCTATATTAGTCAGTCCTAAAACAATGCCAATGCCAATGAGATGACCGAAACACATAGCACCAATGAATGCCGGAATACTGATGGGGAGTATAGGCACTCTGGGACCAACTAGGGGCTTCTCAATCTTGAAAGTTAGTAAAAGAGCCACCAAAGAGCTAACGCTGATGATTATCCCCACTGTGGGATTCCACTCAGGTGTTGCGGGAACAGAGGCTTGGACTGCCAATAGTATTGATAAAATCAAACTTTTGTCTCCAAAATTGAAAAATTGATGTAACCCACAGAGATTATAAAATTTCTTGGGAAAAAACCTCAATTTGTTGAAATAATTTACACTTACTTTTAGTACTGCTAGAAATCTCTCAATTTTCCATGCGAGTTAAGATTTGCGGAATCACTCAACCACAACAGGGCAAAGCGATCGCCTCACTCGGCGCCACCGCATTAGGATTTATTTGTGTCCCTACCTCACCTCGCTACGTCCAGATAGCACAAATTCAGGCAGTGGTGGAACAATTGCCGGAAAGAATCGACAAAATTGGAGTTTTTGCCAACACCACCATAGAGGAAATCATTCAGACAGTGCTTAATTCTGGGTTGACTGGCGTTCAGTTGCACGGAGATGAATCCCCAGAATTTTGCCAGATATTGCGCCAATCTCTGCCCGACGTAGAAATTATTCAAGCTTTGAGAGTACGCAGTCTTGAGGATATTGACAAAGCGGCTGCTTATGCTGTGTGGGTGGATACGCTACTACTTGATGCTTACCATGCACAGCAACTGGGTGGTACAGGCAAAACTTTAGATTGGATTATGCTACAGCAATTTAGCCCCAGTTACCCTTGGTTTTTGGCTGGAGGACTTACCCCAGATAATATTATGGAAGCCCTAAGTCAAATTAACCCCAGTGGTATTGATTTATCCAGTGGTGTGGAACTTACGCCAGGAGATAAGGATTTAGACAAGGTCGCTAAGTTGTTTGAGAAACTGCGTGAATTATGAATTATGAAAAAGTCAATATTCTTGTTTCATAATTCAGCATTCATAATTCATAATTTTTAAAAAAAGGCTGCTTTGTGACGAATTAAGCTGAAAAATTCTTCGCGGGTTTTCTGATCCTCTTGAAACACACCCATCATTGCACTCGTGACAGTCCAAGATCCGGGTTTTTGCACACCTCGCATCGCCATGCACATATGGGTAGCTTCCATGACAACCGCAACTCCTTGCGGTTCCAAAATAGTCTGAATGGCTTCGGCAATTTGGCGGGTTAGCCTCTCCTGCACTTGCAAGCGGCGAGAATACATCTCCACAATTCGAGCCAGCTTACTCAGTCCCACAACTTTTTGGTTAGGGATATATGCAACATGAGCTTTGCCCATAAACGGCAACATATGGTGTTCGCACAGGCTAAACATATCTATATCCCGGACTAACACCATCTCGTTATGACCTTCATTAAAGATGGCATCGTTAATGATTTCTTCTAAAGACTGGTTGTAGCCACTGGTAAGAAACCGCATTGCCTCAGCTACCCGCTTGGGTGTTTTCAAGAGTCCTTCGCGGAGTGGGTCTTCCCCGACACCCACCAGTAGTGTCCGCACGGCATCCATCATCTGCTCCATCTGCTCTTCTCTAGGCGGGTGCAAATCAGGTTCTTGCCCGTTATGAGTGTTGCGATCTGGTCTTGTATTGATGGCTTCTGCCAAGTCGGGAATCAGAGGAGATTGGGAGCAATTGGAACCGTTGTCACGAGCAATAGTCATGATCTCAGTCTTAGTTAGAGTTTAAAAGTTAGTCATTGGTCATTTGTGAAAAATAACAAAAGACAGTCTAAGGGCTTGGGAGCATCTCACCTTTGCAAATATACCCGGCGATTAGAAATCACGGCTATACAAACGAAGTCCCTGACGCTCGTTCCGACGCCGGAGTACCGGAAGAT
>CAZZXJ010000392.1:817-6425 GCA_964657905.1 uncultured Stigonema sp. | reverse complement strand
CTAATTCCATGCTGGGTGAGATAGTATTGAAGCAATAACTCGCACTCCGCGCAGTTGGTTAGACAGGGGTAAGTGACCTCTAGGGGCGCTTAAATCCCAAGTAAACTCTTTGGGATACCGCGTCCAGTTGTTGCCACTTTTCCAGCCGATTTTCGACCAGAGAATGTCCCAGTTTTTCCCCAACCCTAGCCAGATTTCTCGCTGTACCGAAAAGCCAAATTTGCCATCAGAGTGGACTAACCAGAGGTTGTTAATGGTTTGTAAATCCGAAAGAGGGAAATTTTCTGCCTCAGTGAAATACAGCCATTTTCTTTGCACAGCCCTTGGTCCTGCGACTTCACACATTTTTTGCAAAGTTATGCGATCGGCTGCTTGAAAATTTTGGACAGCAAGTAGCTGTTGCAGGGGAATGTAATCAATACCGCACTCTGATTTTAGCGGAACAATGCCCACAGGGAAAAAGGAGTGCAAAAATTCTTTTACTTTGGGCGAATCAGAGTTATAGAGAACTTGGTAGGCTTTGCCATCAACCCAAGTTGCTTGATTTTCACGACGTTCAAATAAAAACTCCATCAGGACATCTAATCCCCCATCCCCCAAGTTAGCTAGCTGCGGGATCACCTGCTGTTGGACGCCAATAGACCCAGTGATTAACGGTTGGCGGAGGGAGTCGATGTCACTTGCAATGTCTGGTAAAATCAGTGGGTCTGTCATGCCATTAATCTCGTACAAAGCGGTCAGTGGATAGCGAAGAGTAGTTTACCCGAAATCGCAAATAAAGCCTACTGCTATTCTAAACTTGTATAAACGTGTCGATTTCTTGAACACTGTAGAGAAGTTGCTTGCAACGTCTATTTGCCGTGTATTTGATCCTAGGTCGAAGAAGTTTTGCGCCTCCCACTATGTTTTGATAAGATAGCGAAAGTTTCACACTCATCCCACGTATTAGCCCCAAATACTCTACAAGCAGGCTTCGGGAAAACTCTGCGGCTCATGTCAAGGGAAACAAGACACGGCAAAATCTGCTAGCCTTACACGTTAGGATTTTTCACATCTGGGCTTGAAGCCTGGGATCATATATATCTATTGCGGCGTAGCCATCAGGAGTTTGTGATGTACGACAAGATTTCCCCGCCCACAAGCGGAGCAAAAATTACCTTTAAAAACAGTGAACCAATTGTTCCTGACAATCCAATCATCCCCTTTATTCGTGGCGACGGCACGGGGATCGATATTTGGCCTGCTACCCAAAAAGTGCTAGATGCTGCCGTAGAAAAGGCATATAAGGGTCAGCGTCAAATTAGCTGGCTCAAAGTTTACGCTGGCGATGAAGCTTGCGATTTATACGGTACATATCAGTATTTACCCCAAGACACTCTGACGGCCATTAAAGAATATGGTGTGGCAATTAAAGGACCACTGACAACTCCGATTGGCGGCGGTATTCGTTCCCTCAATGTGGCACTGCGGCAAATTTTTAACCTGTATGCTTGCGTACGTCCTTGCCGCTATTATGCAGGCACACCTTCACCTCACAAAAATCCCGAAAAACTGGATGTTATTGTCTACCGGGAAAATACAGAAGATATTTATTTGGGAATTGAATGGCGACAAGGTAGTGAAATTGGCGATCGCTTGATTTCCATCCTCAACAACGAACTGATCCCCGCCACGCCAGAACATGGTAAAAAGCAAATTCCCCTGGATTCTGGTATTGGCATTAAACCCATCAGCAAAACGGCTTCCCAGCGCTTGGTACGGCGTGCCATGAAACACGCCTTGCAACTACCCAAAAACAAGCAAATGGTAACTTTGGTACACAAAGGAAATATCATGAAGTACACCGAAGGAGCCTTCCGTGATTGGGGTTACGAACTGGTAACATCAGAGTTTCGCGCCGATTGTATTACCGAAAGGGAATCTTGGATTTTGAGTAACAAGGAGAACAACCCTAATATCACCTCGTCAGAAAATGCCCGTCACATTGACCCTGGGTTTAACGCTTTGACCGCAGAAAAACAGAGCGAGATTGTCAAGGAAGTTGAAACAGTTCTTAACTCAATTTGGTCAACCCACGGTAATGGAAAGTGGAAAGACTTGGTGATGGTCAATGACCGCATTGCCGACAGTATTTTCCAACAAATCCAAACCAGACCGGATGAGTACTCCATTCTGGCGACGATGAATTTGAATGGTGATTATTTGTCGGATGCAGCGGCGGCAATTGTTGGTGGACTGGGGATGGGACCTGGGGCTAACATTGGTGATCAATGTGCTATTTTTGAAGCTACCCATGGCACAGCACCCAAACACGCAGGGTTGGATCGAATTAATCCTGGTTCAGTGATTTTATCGGGTGTGATGATGCTGGAGTATCTCGGTTGGCAAGAAGCAGCAGACTTGATTCAGAAGGGTTTGGGAGATGCGATCGTCAACCGTCAAGTTACCTACGATTTAGCACGTTTGATGGAACCGCCAGTCGAACCTTTGAAGTGTTCTGAATTTGCCGAGGCGATTATTCAGCAGTTTAATAATTCGTAATTCGTAATTCGTAATTACCAATTTAATTACGAATTACGAATTGTTAATAGTAGCTGTTAAAAATCCTAACAACACATCTACGGGAGTGAGATAAATTTCCTTCCAATCAATGTGAAGTCACTATATGCCATATAAGTTTTACTCTTAATTTGGAAAGTGTTTTCACAGATCTTCGCTTACCCTGATTTTATGTGCTAGAAGCAGAAGAACAAGCAGATTGAGAAGCCATCGTTGGAATATTATTTGAATCTTCAGTATCCTGTAACACTTTACCCCGATCCCCAAGGGGGATATGTAGCGCAAATTAAAGATTTGCCTGGATGTCTCACCCAAGGTGAAACCCTAGAGGAGACAATAGCAAACCTGAATGAGGCGCGGGAATTATGGATTGAGACAGCTTATGAAGCTGGCGACCATATTCCTTTGCCAAGCACTGATCATACCTATAGTGGTAAGCAAATGAATGCGGATGCCTAAATTTCTGCATCGTCATTTGGCTGAGGCGGCTGAACGCGAAGGTGTGAGTCTTAATCAGTATATCGTATCTTTGTTGAGCGCATCTGATAGGTCGGGTTGATTCTCGAAGCCCTTGGCATCAATGAAATATTTGCCATTGCCGGAAATTTTGATGATTTTACCGCAAGCCGGATAGGAACGACGTAGCAAATGTTACATTAAGCATAAAATGCTAGTAAACTAAATACAGAAGTTAGTTCAGGGACAGAAGGGGGCTTTTCTATTTTGGCTAGCAGATAGTTACTTGTCAGGACACCGAAAAAGCTGGAATCCTGCTTTTTAAAGAGCGGAATTGAATAGGTTGTCACAAGGATGTCCTCACTAGCCCCGCCAAAATCGAAATAGGGAACACTCCAGGCAGCTTGCCCTGTATTTAAGGCAACCTCGTACCAAATTGACTTTGTGTAATCAATCTTACTAGCGATGTCTTTGTGTTCTAATCCATTGTCACTTCTGAACACGAAAGGTGCAGCATTTTTTATCTGAGATGAAAAAGCAAATGTAGCACCGAAGATGGAAGGATGACTATTCAGGTGATTTGTTAAGGCAACGAAAATGGAATTGATATCTGGGGGGCTGGGGTTGAAACTCTGTGCCAATTTCTCAGTGGCTGCTCGGATTTGTGCTTTCTTTAGCTCTAGTTCAGCAGTCATGACTTGTGTTGGTATAATATCACTTCTGAGGACGCCAATTAAGCTGGAGTCCTTGCTCTTGTATAGTAAAATTGAATGAGTTGTGAAAATAACGTCCTCACCAGATCCACAATACGGATGTAGGGGAGTATTCCAAACAGCTATTATTAAGTATTCATGTCACTAGTTGACGTGAATAGCAAAAACTTTTATAAGGGTTTATGTCTAGTATACCACAGAAGCTGCAAAGATAGATAAAAAGGCAATACCCATACTCCCCTTTGGCTGTGTTTAGGTTGCATAGCAACTAGCACGAAACAATTTTATATGGTGTGAGCAAAAAATCTATAGAGTAACGCAATAAATTTGTTGTAGAAATGTTCAACAAGTTTTTTACAATTTTTCCTGCTTTTAACGCTTAATCATACAGAGTATTTTTGCCTACTTTAATTGCTGAATAAGATTGCTTACTGACAAATCCAATACAATGCATGTTAATTTTGGCAGATGCTGAAGAACGCACTTTGTTGGGAGATCGCTTCTTCCCACTCTACACAACAAGCGATCGCCTTGAAGTTTGCTGAAATGGGAGAACAAAACTTAAGGATGTGGGTAACCATTAATTTGACTCCCACCCGTATACTGCCCCGGAATCTGGCTAGGAGATGACGAATTATACTGAGGTAATTGACCTGGAATGCTATAATTACTCATACCCGGAGGATTAGAGGGAGTGACAACTCCTTGATTTGGAGTTTGGGTATAGTAGGGTGTCGTGTAAGCAGGTGCAGTAGAGGTTGGGGGTGCGATCGGTGAAGATGATTGCACTGTATTGGTTAATACTTGACCACTACCGGGATTAGTATAATTGTTCAGCAATTGGTTAATAACGTAACGGGCTTGGTTATCCCTTGAATATTGATTGAGGTTTGAATAGGGATTGGGCTGCGGGTTTGTTAGTGCAGGCTGAGCATAGCCTGTCCCAGGAGAAGCAGGATTAATCGGGTTTGTACTTAACCCAGGAGTCTGTGGGATAATTTGATTGGGTGAGTTATTGGTTGGTAGTGATTGCCCGACGTAGGGATTTTGCCCAATTGTAGTGGGCAAGACATTTAAGCTAGGCAGATTCTGGTTTGTCGATTGATTAAATGCTGGTTGTGAAGGGCTGACTGGGGCAACACTTTGACTATTAATTTGATTTGCTGATCCCATACCCGAATTAGGGTAGGTTTGGGCTATTCCTGGTTGAACAGTGGGCGTTTGGGCTACTACTCCAGGCTGAGGAGTGAACGTTGTTGAAGGATTTACTCCTAATAACTTGCTATCAGTGGTCGAAGTACCAACCTGCAATAAATTTTCTGCTTGTGTCAAAAAGGGATTTTCCAACTTTGCCGCAGATGAGGAATTGGCAGTGTCCACGCTAGGATTGGATTTAGAGTCACTTGCAGAGGTCTGGCTTTTGCTATTTAAAGCATTTAATAAGCCTTTGTCGTTGTTCGCTTGAGTGTTTTCCTGAGGAGTGCTTGCTGTTGGCGGCAAACTGGTTTGGTCAGCGTCATTATACTGGACTGGTAAGTTATCAATGTCCGCAGCAATGGCTTTGTCTTGTTTTGAAACAGAGGAGTTAGCAGGCTGGTTTGAAGCAACTTGTTTGTTTTGCCCTTGAGTTAAAAAATCTGGGTGCTGCCAGTATTCTTTAATGACCAGCCCTACCATAGATAAAAAAATCGCTGTTACCCAAAAACTAGGTCGTGCTAGATTCCATAATCTGGCTTTGAGATAGCGTAATGAGGCGGGGGGATAATAACGGCGTGACATGGGTCGAATTTAGGTTTTAATTTCATCCTAGCTGCTCAAAAGTTATTAGTCATTAGTCATGGGGGTGATCTTTTTGACATTATTCAGGAGTCAGGAGTCAG
>CAZZXJ010000392.1:0-807 GCA_964657905.1 uncultured Stigonema sp. | reverse complement strand
CGATCTAGTCAGGAGTTAGGAGGCTTCTGATTTCTGGCTCCTGGCTCCCCTAGCCACGACTAGTGCAAGGTAAATACATATCAGCTTATCATCAGGAGTAGAAAGCTGCTCTAACTTATGGTTGTGGCAAGGCTTGAGTTCAACTCCATTTAATAGGAGGTTGCAGCAATGATGAAAGCTGAAGATATCATGACCAAAGAGGTAGTTACCATTCGCGGTTCAGCGACTGTCGCTACAGCTGTGGGGCTGATGAAGGAAAAGGGACTGCGGGCTTTGGTTGTGGATCGTGGTCATGAGAATGATGCCTATGGCATTGTCACCGAAACGGACATTGTCTACAAGGTAACAGCCTACGGAAAAGATCCCAAGCAAGTGCGGGTTTACGAAATTATGAGTAAACCCTGCATTGTCGTAGATCCAGATCTGAGTGTGGAATATGTAGCGCGGTTATTTGCCAATACTGGCATTCGTAGGGCACCTGTGATTCGAGACAAGCTGTTAGGCATAATCTCCGTTACAGACATCTTGAGAAAGAGCGACTTTGTAGAAAGTCCAGTATCGCTTCTGCTTGAGGAGAAAATTCAAAAAGCGACTAAAGAGGCTCGTGCCATTTGTGCTACTCACACTGATGTTTCCAACGAATGTGCCACTGCTTGGGATGAGGTGGAACTCCTCCAAGCAGAAGTAGCCCATCTGGTGTCAGCAAAAACCTCCTTTGAGGAATACTGTGCGGCAAACCCAGATGCACCAGAATGTCGGATCTATTATGAAGATTAACGGGTATGGGGCATAGGGCATGGGGCATAG
>CAZZXJ010000391.1:6108-6458 GCA_964657905.1 uncultured Stigonema sp. | reverse complement strand
ATGTCATAAATATAACTATTGCAGGCAGGGAAGGAAATGGCTATTGGTAATGAAGAACAAAGTAGCAAATTTATCACAACCGAACCGCTAAAGGCTAATGGTGAAGCGTGTGAGCAGAAAGTTTGGGATGCTGTTCGTAGTGCGTTTTCTGATCGCAATTGTATCGGCTACTGGCGCTATCCAATCTTCTCGAAGGTGGGGGAAATTCGTAAAGAGCCTGATATCCTCATCGCTGAGCGAGAATTGGGTTTAGTTGTGATTGAGGTCATGTCAGTCACAATTGACCAAATTGTTGCTATTAATGATGATCGTTGGCAATTGCAAAACCTGGACACCAATGTAGAGACGCG
>CAZZXJ010000391.1:0-6098 GCA_964657905.1 uncultured Stigonema sp. | reverse complement strand
CCGGTCGCGTCTCTACACTATCACCATAGCGAACATCAGCTACGAGCATTGATTGCCTATAGCGATCGCGAACCAGCCATTTGGCGCAAAGTGACTGGACGAGCGATAGTTGCACTACCTCTGATTACTCAAGAACAATGGCAGCAAAGAGGCGAGGAGCAATTAGCCAACTGTCCTCCTCTGATTTTCCAAGACCAGTTAGGCAAAGTTGGCTTGCTGGAACGCATTCAACAAATCCCTCCCTTAGTTCCTGGCGAAAACCTAGAAGATAAAGACTGGGAATTGCTACTGTCAGTTATTGGCGGAACCCCTGTGCTTCGCAAAACTAGGAACACTACAGTCTCAACTGGCAAAACCCGCGCCAGTGTGATGGACAGTTTGCGCCAAAGACTATACGAAATCGACTTGCAGCAAGAACATATCGGTAAAGAAATTCCCCCAGGACCGCAGCGAATTCGTGGTATTGCTGGGTCAGGTAAAACAGTGCTGCTGTGCCAAAAAGCTGCGCATATGCACCTCAAGCATCCAGACTGGGATATTGCCTTGGTGTTTTTCACGCGATCGCTCTACGATTTGATGATTGGGCTAGTGGATCAGTGGCTACGCCGCTTCAGTGGTGGTGAGTTTCATTACGACCCTAAGACGAACCTCAAGCTGCGAGTGCTGCATGCGTGGGGAGCGATCGCCCAACCAGGTCTGTACGGGACAATCTGCGACTTCCACGGCAAAAAACGCGGGACAGTTGCAGACACTAAGGAAAAACAACCTAACCGCAAATTGGCAGAACTCTGTAAACGCCTACAAGAAGAGAGCGAAATTGAACCGATGTTTGACGCCATCTTAATTGATGAAGGTCAAGATTTAGTAGCCGAAGATGATTTGAAATATGAAGATAAGCAAGCTATCTACTGGTTAGCTTATCAAGCTTTGCGACCCGTGATTGAGGAAAATCCTGAGGAACGGCGCTTAATTTGGGCTTACGATGAAGCACAAAGCCTTGATAGTCTAGCAGTGCCAAAGGCTAAAGAGGTATTTGGCGAGAAATTGAGCAATCTTTTGAACAAGCAACCACAATACCCAGGTGGGATCAAACGTTCTGAGGTGATGCGCCATTGTTACCGCACACCAGGACCAATTCTCACAGCTGGTCATGCCATTGGTATGGGTTTGCTACGCCCAGAAGGAATACTGGCAGGCATTACTAACAAAGAAGATTGGAACAGAATCGGTTACGAAGTCCAAGGAGACTTTCGGCGTGTTGGTAAGCCAATAACCGTGCATCGACCCCCACAATATTCACCAAATCCCATTCCTGAACTTTGGGGTCAACCTGTATTAGAATTTCAAACTTATGGTTCTCGCCAGGAAGAAATGACGGCGCTGGCTGAGAACATTAAGCATAACATTGCCTATGATGGTCTCAATCCCAGCCACGATATTTTAGTGGTAGTTTTAGGCAAGACGAACGAGGCGATCAAGTTAGAAACAGAAGTCGCTAGTTTCTTAATGGATCAAGATATTGATATTTATATCCCCACGGCTTTGCAATTAAATGATTTGGTTCCCCAATGGCCCAACCGCCACCCCGACCGTTTCTGGCACGAGTCCGGGGTAACGGTGTCTCGCATTAATCGCGCCAAGGGACATGAAGCTGATATGGTCTACGTGGTCGGCTTTGATATTGTGGCTCGCAATGAAAGTGATGTGAATTTCCGGAATCAGTTGTTTGTCGCTTTAACTAGGGCGCGGGGTTGGTCAACTCTGAGTGGTGTAGGCAATTACCCGATGTATGATGAGATGCAACGAGTGATTGCCTGCGGCGACACTTTCACGTTTACCTACAAGCGTCCACCAAAGCGGGATATTGGGGATTGTTAGTGGCTAATGGCTAATGGCTAATGGAAGACTGGTAACAATTGACCCTTCGGGTGACGCTCGTTCCGACGCGGGGGTACCCGTTCGCGAAGCGTCTCCCCTTGGGAGAAGATCGCAACGCTTACGCTACCGCTGACGCCGGAGTACCGCAAGATCGCAACGCTTACGCTAACGCGAACAGCACTGGACTCACAATTAGCAATTAGCAATTCCCCAACTAACTCATCCGTTGCATCAAGCCTACTCCTCAACTACCTCTACCAAGTCCTCAATCATCACATCAAAGGTGCGGGCTAACTTTTGGATAGCGGTAAAGTCAATCAACGACATCCCAGGTGAACGGGCATAGGTTCTGAGCGTACTGTAAACTACACCGGAACGATCAGAGACTTCCTTGATTGTCCAGCCCTTCTCAGCAGCAAGTTCTCGAATCCTTAGCCTAATTATTCCCATTCCCTATTGACAATTGACTACAACTGGTCGTTTAATTATTGTATTCTATAAAAAGATCGCCCTCCGGCCTGGAAAACTGCAGAGCGATCGCACTTTTCAACAAGATGCCGTTAAACGAGAGGAAATTTTTCTCGTAATCCGGTGTCTCCTCATACAAATACAATTTCATGTTATCATCACTCAAGCCAAAAGCGCTCGTCATCCGGGAATCAAAAATTGTCCACAAATCGCCCATTATCCATTTGCTTGCGCGATTTGTCACGTCCGAGGCAGTTTGCCTGATGTTTGACATCAAAGTTGAAGATATCTATGTGGTGGAATGCTGGCGGTACATGGTTTATGTCCACGCCAAGGGAGTAAGTAAGTTTGTCAGCTACGCTGATTTCCCGCCAATTGTCGGAGTCAAGCCACCCTCCCATACAGAATTTCTTATGTGGCGCAAGCGTTGGAGAAAACAAAACGAATCTGCTGATAGCAAGCAAGCACCCAAATGGTGGGCAGAATTTTTTGCTGATGAATTCTGGCAAGCTTCGAGAGAGCATCTGTTATACAGTTGGGGCAAATTAGTTGGGTTAATCAAATTTGCCTTTACAGAATCAACTTTACACGAACTCCGAGAGAGCTATCGATCGTCACTTGTTAGTAATTAGTGGTTAGTAGAACAACCAACAACGAACAACACTTCTCCTGTTGTCGTCCCTGTGCGAACGGGTGACGATCGCGGACTCGAAGGGCGCTGCGCGAACAGGGCTGTCTCACTAACAACTAACTATTCAGAAGGTTTGTTCTTGACTCGCTCTGCACGCGCTTCGGCTGATGCCATGACCTCTTCCACATTTTCTAGCATTTCGCCTGGGAAATTTTCCAAAACTCTGGTAGAAAGAGCAACTCGACCTTTACCTTCATCCAAGTCCAAGATCACAGCTTTAATTTGCTGACCAACTTGAAACAGCTTTTCCAGATTTTCAATAAATTTCTGGCTCACCTGCTTGATGTGGAGCAAGGCGTTGATACCCTCTAGATCCACAAACACGCCAAAGGGCTTGATGCCAGTAACTTTACCGGACACTAGCTGACCTAGTTCCAAGGTACTGAAACTAGCACTCCGAGTCGCCAAGCGCTGGGAAAGTATCAGTTTGTTGTTGTTGCGATCAATTTCCAAAAAGCTAGTAGTCAGAGTTTGACCTTTGAGTGCTTCTAAGTTATTTCGCTCAACGAGATGCGATCGCGGAACAAATCCCCGCAAACCCAGTACCTCAACGGTAACTCCACCTTTATTCATATTTATTACCCGCACTTGAACGGTCTGGGCATTTTCTTGCATTTGCGCCAGTCGTTCCCAAATGTGCTTAATTTCTAACTGCTTTCGCGAAAGGGTTACTTGACCTTCCGCATCCTGATCTCGAATAATTAAGAATTCTAGATCCTCATTTAACGGTAGCACCTCCGACAAATCAGTTATTGCTCTCAAAGAAGCTTCATCGCGCGGGACAAAAGCTGACGCCTTGCCACCAATATCGACATAGGCACCATCAGGGTCTAGTTGGAACACTTTGCCGTGTACGACCTGCCCCTTTTGAAATTGGTAGTCGTGTTTTTCCAGTGCCTTGGCAAAATCGTCCATTGTAAAAGACGAATTGGCTTCTTGAGAAAGTTTCGCTTCGGAATTCATGACTTTTGAAGATAAGTTGTTATTTGCTAATTGCTAATAGCTAATTGTTTTTTTCCAGTTTTCCATTAGCCCTTGGGGTTCACAGTCGCTGGGACTGGTTTCACCATTAGCTATTAGCTGTTTGAATGGATGTTTCTTGAGTGCTTAGTTGCTTTGCTGTCCAAACAGTTGCTTGACTTGTTCCCAAGCATCGGCGGCAGCTTTAGGATTATAGCTGGCGCGCAGGTCGCAGAAAAATCCGTGGTCAGATCCATCGTAGCGAAACACACGATGAGGAATTTTGTATTTTTCTAACTCTGCCTCAATTTCATCTATTTGTTCAGTAGGAATGCTGCTGTCTTCCAAGCCAAAGAAGGCGTAAAGGGTGCCCTTAATTTCCGGGGTATGAGTGATGGTGGGAGCACCTTCTCCTAAAGTGCGGATGGGAATGCCAGCACCGTAGAAGGAAGCAGTGGCTTTGATATCTGGTAAAGTGGCAGCAAGGTATGCCACATGACCGCCAAAGCAGAAGCCAATACAGCCAAAGCCATCTTTTTTGACGGATGGGAGGGTTTTAAGGTAGTTAATGGCTGTTTGAATATAGCTCAATAACTCTGATGCCTTGGTTTGCATCGCATAGTTTCTGCCAATTTCAATGTCATGTGCTGTGTAGCCGGTTTCAAAATCAGGGGCAACTCGTTGGAAGAGTGCAGGTGCTAGAGCCACATAACCTTCGCGGGCAAGACGTTCTGTAACGTCCCGAATGTGGACGTTGACGCCAAAAATTTCCTGCAATACAACAATTCCTGGATAAGAACCAGCATCTACAGGCTTAGCCAAGTAAGCAGGTATTTGCAAATCAGCTTGCGAAAGTTCTACAGTTGTAGTGTCGATTGCTCGTGTCATCACAGTTTTTACCAGTGCCGTAGGATTAATAAACATAGCAATGCCAGTACCGCAAGGCTATCTCCAATCAAATTATCAATTACTAGTAGCAAGAGTACTAGAAATTTCTACCAGATAAATTCAATGTATAAATTAAGATACCTGAAAGATCGCATCTCCAGCTGGTCACATGCCGCCAGTAGCACACAAGAGGAGGAGTGATGATTCAGTTCCGTATTCAGCCGGACAGCGAAATTCCCGCATCAGCCCAGCTGTTTAATCAAATTAGGTTTGCCATTGCATCTCGGCAATATCCGCCTGGTTATAAATTACCGAGTACCCGCGCACTGGCCATGCAAACTGGGTTGCACCGAAATACCATCAGCAAGGTTTACCGCCAACTAGAGGAAGAAGGATTTGTAGACAGTCAGGCTGGTTCAGGGATTTACGTTCGCCCCCAAGGTCATGAGGGCGGTAGCAAGTTGCAATCGCCGATTCTTAAACAAGATCCTCAAGCATATAAAGTGGTTCAGCAAGCACTTGACGAGCTACTCTCCCAAGGCTGCTCGCTCAATCAAGCTCGTGAGCTTTTTTTAGCGGAAATTGATTGGCGCTTGCGTTGTAGTGCGCGGGTGCTGGTTGCGGCTCCAGCTCAAGACATTGGTGTTGGAGAAGTGATGGTGTATGAATTGGAAGAATCCCTCAAAACACCAGTACAGTTGGTAGCAATGGAAGAATTAGCTGCTGTATTAGATCAAACTTCGTCAGCTACAGTGGTCACAAGTCGGTATTTTATTGGGGATGTAGAAGCGATCGCAGCGCCCAAAGCGGTGCGCGTGATTCCCCTTGATATCTACGACTACGCCAAAGAGTTAAACTTGGTTAAAAACCTACCAAAAGACAGTTGTATTGGTATAGTCAGCCTCAGCTCTGGTATTCTGCGAGCAACAGAAGTCATCCTCCACGGTCTCCGGGGGGATGAACTACTCGTAATGACTTCGCAACCAAAAGACGCTTACAAACTTCAGGCTATAGTCAAGCGGGCACAAGTGATTTTTAGCACCGAACCAGCGAGTTTTTCTGCCGTCCAAGCAGCACTGCATGTTGCTCAAGAAGACATTATTCGTCCACCCAAGCTGATTCGCTGCGAAAACTACATTGGTATCCAGTCAATTAACTTGCTCAAACGAGAGTTAGGTTTGGTTTAGTAGAGTGGGCATGGGGCATGGGGCAT
>CAZZXJ010000390.1:5832-6459 GCA_964657905.1 uncultured Stigonema sp. | reverse complement strand
TGACCAATGACAAATGACAAAATTAGTAGTAGCCACAGGAAATCCAGGTAAGTTGCGGGAAATGCAAGCCTACCTGGCAGATTCAAGTTGGGAATTAACCCTTAAACCGGAAGAATTGGAAATTGAGGAAACAGGCGACACTTTTGCCGCCAATGCCTGTCTAAAAGCCTCCCAAGTCGCTTTAGCAACTGGAAACTGGGCGATAGCGGATGATTCTGGCTTGCAAGTAGATGCTTTGAATGGGGCACCAGGAGTGTATTCTGCACGCTACGGCAAAACTGACTCTGAACGTATTGGTAGGGTGTTGAGTGAATTGGGCGACGCAGTGCATCGCGGTGCACAATTTGTTTGTGCCGTGGCCATGGCTCGTCCCGATGGAGCGATCGCTTTACAATCAGAAGGTGTTTGTCACGGCGAAATTCTCCATGCACCTCGTGGTCAGGGAGGTTTTGGCTATGACCCAATTTTTTACGTCCCAGAGTTGCGATTAACCTTTGCTGAAATGACGCCAGAGTTGAAGCGTTCAATCAGCCATCGAGGCAAAGCTTTTGCAGTTTTACTCCAAAAGTTGCCTTCTTTAGATTTTAGTCATTAGTCATTAATCATTGGTCATTCGTCCAAAATCAT
>CAZZXJ010000390.1:0-5822 GCA_964657905.1 uncultured Stigonema sp. | reverse complement strand
GACAAATGACAAATTTCTTATACTGCTTCTGTGTTCTTCTCTCCAGTACGAATCCGCACTACTTGTTCAACTGGGGTGATGAAAATTTTACCATCCCCAATTTCACCTGTGCGGGCAGCAGAGATAATTTTATCCACTACCATGTCAACTTGGGTGTCTTCAACAACAATTTCCACTTTGAGTTTTTGCAGAAACTCAACAGTGTACTCAGAACCGCGATAGCGTTCAGTTTGACCCTTCTGGCGTCCGAAACCCCGGACTTCAGAAACTGTCATACCGACTATGCCAGCATTGACCAAGGCAATTTTCACTTCATCAAGCTTAAAGGGGCGGATAATAGCTTCTACTTTCTTCATTTTTTTGTCTCCTTACAAAAACGTGCGGGAAACATGATAGCCCATGCGGTTCACTTGTGGGATAAAAGGTAACTCTTCGGCTTTAGGCTAAGTCTGTAGTACATTTGCACTCTAGGGCTGCGAAAACCTGGTAAAATATAGCCGTGCCATCGGGGCGATCGCCACTCCAAATAAATGTGAACCAATTGCCACACTTACAGAAGTTTTCAATTGAATTGACCAGATGATCTGGGACGCGGAAACCGCGCCCCTACGTAAATGAAATTGGCTGTAGATAATGCGGGAAGCCTGGTAGCCTCGATATTTTGTAGCTTATGTAACATAAAAATCTGTTTAATTCTGCTAAAGGGCAGAGACGTACAGGTATTTAGAGAGTAATTTGACCTAACGATCATGATGTTCCAAGAAGGGACGCACAATCAAAAATCCTGCGCCAAAACCCATGAGTATGATTAACAAAATGGTTATAACTAACCTCCAGCCACTGACATCTGTTGCCTCTGGTTCACTAGGTGGATAATATTGTACTTCCTGTTCTTCGCTGAAGAATGTTTCTGGCATAGGACTTTTAATTTCGTCGGACCAGGGAATAACGGGTGAACGCGGACCTTGTACCCGAGTAAAATGCCGACGCGCTTCAGTTGCTGGACGTCGAGTTTCACGAATTGAATCAGGATAAGAGTGAGGATCTTGGTTTAAATTCGCCGTAGTATGGGAATCGACTAACTTTTGCAAGCGCAAAAAAGACTGAACGACTTTGGTAATCTCTTGTCTGAGGATTTGATTTTCTTGTGCTTGTTGTTTGTTTTGGGTGACGAGTTCATCTATTCTTGCCTGAGAATCTTGCAACTCTGCTGCTAATTCCCGGTATACAGAAAGTGGTACAGAGGGAGAGTAGGCTTCAGTAGTTGCTATAGGTGTATTGGTGTAAACAGAACCTGTGGTTGTTCGCATTGGTGGCTAAGGAAGGGGTGTGAAGGCGTAGGGGAGGTGGGGGACAAATCAATTAAAAATTAAAAATGCAAAATTTCAATTTTTAATTTTTAATTCTTGTACTTCCTGAATCTCTTATACCTAAGAGTGAAACTAATTTCCCAATAATGGGAAGAAGTGTCCCACAGGACCTTGCCCTTTGCCAATATCTAGGGCGTGAAAAAGTGCATTAGTAACATACTCCTTTGCCTGTTGCACCGCGAATTCCAAGTTATTTCCCAATGCGAGATTGGCAGCGATCGCTGCTGATAGTGTACAACCAGTACCGTGGCTATTTTTTGTATCTACTTGTTTTGTTGTTAAAGTTTCTAGCTTTTGCCCATCAAACCAGATATCAACACCACGCAAATTCCCCTGCATACCTCCACCCTTAACTAAAACAGCCTTTGCTCTTAAATTCCGGTGAATAATTTGAGCAGCTGCCCTCATATCATCTAGAGAGTGAATCTGTAAACCGCTCAATATTTGGGCTTCGTATCGGTTTGGCGTTACAAGGGCAGCTAGAGGGATCAGGGCATTGCGGAGAGTCTTCACAGCGTCATCATCAATCAATTGCGCCCCTGTACGAGATACCATCACTGGATCAACCACTAGGTTATCGATTTGTAAAACTTCTACTTGCTGGGCGACAGCAGCAATAATTTCTTGGTTGAGCAACATTCCTGTTTTTGCTGCTTGCACGCCGATGTCCTCAAATACTGCCTGAATTTGCGCCACAACCGCCTCTGTTGGTACAGCATCAACCCGTTTTACACCCAAAGTATTTTGGGCTGTGATGCAGGTAATGGCGCTAGTGCCGTGGACACGGTGAAAGGCAAAGGTACGTAAATCAGCTTGAATTCCTGCACCACCACCACTATCCGATCCGGCAATGGTTAAAGCAACAGGTACCCTGGATGTTGTTTCAGCTTTCATCTAAAAACTCCCATCAGCTTTTATAATTTTTAATTTTTAATTTTTAATTCGCATACCGCGAAGCACCAAGCAGTAGGGTAGCGATCACTAGTGGTGCAAGCGTTGCAATTCGCTCTGTAAGTACTTGCCCCATTCTGCTGCTAACGGGATTTCTGTGAAGGGAACGCGCACCGAGTTAGCAGGCGCAGGAAATAAAAATTCCAATTCAATAGTCTGACCTTTTTCCGGTGGATTTTCCGTGTCTACTGGTTTATGATCCACAAAAAGACGGATTTGGAGAACATCATTTAAAGAAAATGTTTCTAGCTGAATGGGACCAGTGGGTGTAGGCTTTCCCCAAGTTATATTGTTGTCTTTTTGACCTAAAACTGCATAGATATCGTACTTAGCTTTTTCAAATTGCTCTGCCCAACTGCGATAAGCTTCAATTTTTTGGTACTCCTTCGAGCCTTGCCAAGCCAACCAGAAAAATGCGACTAACAGGGGTAACCACAAAAGACCACGTTCCATATTTGTAACTATCCTGCAACATCGAGCAACTAAGAGTATATATGAGTTATGTATATAGGTTATGTCACTGAGCAACTGGCTGGAAGCAGTAGTGGGTTCGTATGAAAAGACTTATAATATTGTGCTTGTTTGCCATCGGGCTGGGGGTTGCCCTGTTTAATTTTATTAATTTTCAGGGACTGGCAGCTAAAGGGGAGTTCAAGACGATTGTACTGAATTTTCGGGAAGATATTTCCCAGCAGGTCTTGCAGCAGGATCTGCAGGCGATCGCTAGTAATTATAACGTCACACCCCAACTCGATAATAAATTTGCCGAGAAGGATCGTGTGTATATTATCAAGGGCGATGGCCTGCGACTGAAAGAACTGCAAAAATCTAAGTTTGCTCAAGCAACTGAATACATTGAGCCAAATTACATCTATAAAATCCCCAAACCAGGTCAAGTCACTTGGCTGGGAGAATATTTGCAGCCCGAACCAGACGAAGCCAAACCTGCCTTAAAAGGTCCTAACGACCCCTTGTACAGCAAGCAGTGGAATCTCCATAATATCAACGTTGTCGGGGCGTGGAACCAAACTAAAGGCAAAGGCGTTACGGTCGCCGTGATTGACACTGGCATTACTCAAGTGCGTGACTTAGTAGAAACAAAATTTGTCCCAGGCTACGATTTTGTCAACGACAAAGTAGAAGCCAATGATGACAATGGACATGGCACCCACGTTGCCGGGACAATTGCCCAATCAACTAATAACTCTTATGGTGTAGCTGGAATTGCTTACGAAGCCAGCTTGATGCCTTTGAAGGTACTCAATGACTATGGTGGTGGTACTGTTGCTGATATTGCCGAAGCAATTAAGTTTGCTGCTGATAATGGCGCAGATGTGATTAATATGAGCTTGGGTGGTGGCGGTGAAAGCCAACTGATGAAGTCAGCGATCGAATATGCCCACAACAAAAATCTAGTCATCATCGCCGCTGCTGGGAACGAAAGCCAGAATGCCGCCTCCTATCCAGCGCGTTATCCCCACGTCATTGGCGTTTCGGCATTAGGTCCAGATGGAGAAAAAGCTGCGTACTCTAACTTTGGCGCTGGAGTTGATATTTCCGCTCCAGGTGGCAGTGATGCAGGTAAAATTTTGCAAGAAACCATCGACATGGACAACAACGGTGTCGGGGTGTTTCTAGGCTTCCAGGGTACAAGCATGGCAGCTCCCCATGTGGCAGGTGTAGCGGCTTTGGTAAAAGCTACTGGTGTAAAATCCCCTGATGAAATCCTCAACGTCCTGAAACAATCAGCCAGAAACGTCAAGGATGATGGTTTGAACTACTATGGTGCTGGACAGCTCAATGCAGAAGCAGCTGTGCAACGTGCCACTCAAGGACAAATTAGTTTCCAAGATTTTTTCCGGTGGCTGCGGGATAACGGCTATATCAATCCTGGCTTTTGGATTGATGGCGGTGCGATCGCACTATTACCCAAGATTTTGATGGTAGTTGGTTCCTATCTGCTTGCTTGGTTTTTACGGGTTTACTTCCCATTCCAATGGAGTTGGACTTTATCACTAGGATTAGTCGCCGGCAGTTCTGGCTTATTCCCCCTCAAGGGATTTTATATCTTTGACCTACCCCAGTGGCCTTTCCGGTTGTTAGGTAGCTCAATACCCGAACTTGGTAACACGCTTCAGGGAACTGGTTCATTTAATCCCCTGTTTGCTAGTGTGCTAATTCCCATTGTTTTAATGGCGTTCCTGCTAGGACATCCCAACTGGAAGTGGTTTGCGATCGGTTCATCGTTAGGTGTAGCTGCGTGTTTGGTAGTGAGTGCAGTATCAGACCCAGCAGTTTGGGGATTAGGGAGTGGTATTTTATCCCGGAGTTTCCTGATCGCTAATGCCTTACTCTGTTTCGGACTTGCTCGTTTAGCATTGAAAAACGAAGAAGTTAATTGTTGAGTGCTAATTGCTAATTTTTCATTGCCATTAGCAATTAGCAATTAGCAATGACCAATTATTTATTACTCACTTTCAAAATATGAGCATCACAATTACAGGCACTATCGAACGCCGTGATATTGGTCCCGGCGTCTGGGCATTAGTCACTGACGAGGGTGTTACCTACGAAATCCTTAGAGGTGCTGATAAAAACTTGCTTAAACCCCAGCAGAAAGCAAAGGTTACAGGACAGGTACGCGAAGATGTCATGACCATTGCCATGATTGGTCCTGTTTTGGAGGTTAAATCCTTTGAGGTCATCAGGTAAACATTCAGCTATTGCGTGAATTGTGTGAAAACTCAAGACTAGGACTTACGCATTGACAGAAATAGTCTTGTATGAAGTGGTTTCGGTAGGGCTGCGGAGCGCAATATTCATTTGGGTAGACCACCTTACCGTAGGGGCGCGGTTTCCGCGCCCTTACCATGTGGTGGTCAATTCTACGAGATGAAACGACCAAATTCCGTTATCCACATGATGCTCAAGAGCGTATAGTGCGTAAGTCCTAAAGACAATGGCGTCACCACGCCAGTGAGATTCTGCACCATAGCTGATTGTTTATGGCTAAATGCCTACGTACTCAGTTCTGCTTAGAGCTTTCTGAACTCAGTACATCTTGCAGACGACTTCTAAATTCCCCTTTGGGATGACCGCCTTTTACCTCGCCTAAAATGCGAAATTCACCTTCTGGGGAATCACAAACTAGGTAGGTGGGCCATCCCATTTCTGATTTGTCTGGATACTGAGTCAGCAGAATTTTGCGATACTTACGGTAAGTAGCCGTATCCTGCATTTTTACATCAATAAATTGCAAACCCAGTTCCTCAGCCACTTTTTTGTCATAAAAAGACATCTTGTGGCAAAGGCCGCAATCTTCTGAAGAGAACTTAATGACACCTAAAGGCATAGGCTTGCGACTTTCTGGTTATAGATACTAGTTTTCAGCCATAGGATAATAGCATATTGCTACTTAAAAGGGGAGTAGGCAAGTCATCCTCACCACTCCTCTCAACGCGAGGAACCCCTTCGGGTGACGCTCGTGCCGACGCTCGTTCC
>CAZZXJ010000389.1:0-6459 GCA_964657905.1 uncultured Stigonema sp. | reverse complement strand
TGGATGGGGTTTCCCCCTTGCTCACGAACCCCTGCAAAGGTGCCTCTTTCTGACTTGTATATCACTTACAGCAAATTTCATTTAAGTAGACCACAATATGACTGTAGGGGCGGGGTTACCCCGCCCTTACAATGTGGTCAATTCAATTGAAAACTGCTGTATTCAATAAAATACCCTCCAGAGGAAAATAGGAGGGGTTTATGCGTTTAGGAAATAATTGCCATCTATGCGCTTACCTGATGATATCATGTCTGGTTGAACACTTATAATAAGGCTTCTAGTTGCGCTGTCTTCGCTCTCATACTGTTAAGAACTTCCAGTCATCTCGATTATTCTCTCTCTAGAGTCATGGAGGAGATCTAGACTTGTTGATAATTTACGTCTGCTTGAACAAATGCTCAAGGAAAAATATATTCCCACGCCACTTGTTGAAAAAAAACAACGAAAAAAAGTAGAAATAGTTGAAGAACTTAATAGTCGTCGTTTTTCAATCATTTATGTAATAAGGCGATTTATCGTTTATTATTTAGGCGTATCATACCGCAGACTTATCAAAAAGCCGGATATACAAAAAACGGCAATCGGGTTGCGAGAAATATTTGAAGAGTTAGGTGGTCTATGGGTTAAAACAGGCCAGTTACTAGCATTACGAACAGACCTCTTTCCTGAAGAAGTATGCGATCAATTACTACGCCTGCAATATGGCGCGATTGGATTTTCAATGGAGATAGTACGCTCAACTATTGAATCCGAATTGGGTGTTCCAATTGATAAAATATTTGCAGCTTTTGATGAGGAACCCATAGCAGCTGCCTCTATTGCTCAAATTCACAGCGCAGTTTTGTCCAAAAACCGAGCTACTGTGGTCGTCAAAGTTCAACGTCCCGACTTAGAGGAGGCTTTCAAGCGGGATTTGGAAATCATTAAACTTTTAGCCAATTTGTTGAGAAGGTTCAATATTGGCAATTATTTGCGTTTGGATGAAGGTGTATTAGAAGTGGAGAAAATTTTTAATGAGGAGCTAGATTACCGCTATGAAGCATCCAACATGCGTCGGATGAAAAAGACTCTCAAAGAACACGGAGTTTACATCCCGTCAGTATACAAAAAATATTCCAAACGTCGGGTTTTGGTTATGGAGTACATTCCGGGTGTCTTGATGTCTGACTACATCAAGACTTTAAATAGCGATCCTGCCAAAGCGAAGAAATGGGATGAGGAAAATAATGTTGACCGCGAAAAGCTGGGAGAAAAATTATCTGTGTCCTTATTTCGACAAATATTTGAAGATAATTTATATCATGGAGATCTACATCCTGGTAACATATTTTTGTTGCGTGATAGCAAGTTTGTGCTGATTGACTTAGGAAGTGTTGGCTCCCTAGATAAAGATTTGAGGACTAACTACTCAAACTACAATAGTGCACTGGGGAGAGAGGATTATCCGAAAGCAGCGGACTATTATATCCGCTTTGCCGTAGATATTCCCAGAGTCGATATACCTAGGGTACGTGCGGAAATCGCACGTGGACTTGAAACTTGGGCAGCTAAATCCCGGCTCGACGGGTTATCATATAAGGAAAAATCCATAAATGCAGCTGGTAATGAAATTTCCAAGGTAACTACTAAATATAATCTGCCAAGCAACTGGGGATTTTTGAAGGTAAGCAGATCTCTCCTAACATTGGATGGCTCGCTCCAGTACCTCGTACCAGATTTTGAATTCTTAAAGCTTATCAAGAAGTATAATAAACAGGCGGAGCGTCGTGCTTTAATTCAGAGTATTCGTCTTGAGAGTATTATGGCATCCGTGAGGGACTTTTTTGACACTGTGGATGAATATAACACTTTGATTCTTCCCAAAGTACGGGAGCGAACGATACCTTATGATGGAAGAATTAACAAGTTTGGCCTTGCTCTGGCGTTCGTTTTACGTATGTTCTCATCTGCAATACTGATAGGCGGAGTTGTCTTAGCGTATTCTTTCCTATTTCAGCATTATTTTGAAAGCATTAAACTCATTCATAATCGACTGTTTGATGAAATTGCGCGACAGTTACCGCCAATACCATACCTGGAATGGATTTTGATCTTTATAGCCATGATATTGATTTTCCGAACCTTATCAGCTTGTGCAGTTATTTTGGAGCAAAAGGAATATGAAGGAAAAAGTATTCTATAAAGCTTCATAAACAGGATAAGAGCATTGTGTATCATCGGACGGCTCTCAATACGGTTCCGTTAAGGGTTGTTGGAGTAGATAGCAAACGTGTAGAGACGCGAAATTTCGCGTCTCTACAAAGTTTTCGGGAGGTAAATTATCTTATCCGAACCGTATTGGGACGGGTCTGATGTGGTAATGCCAAAAACTCCCCTAAGCATGTTTGCTTAGCAAAGAAAGGCAGAGGGCAGCTATGCTGAAGGCATTCGGGAAGAATACAATTTATCCTCTGCACAAGAGCGCTGCGGCTATGATTGCCTTATTTGCGATGACTAATATGTCTGTGAGTAGATGTTTTTTAGTTCGCTCTACTCTTGGGTCTTTGATGTCTCCAAATGCAAGAAATACTACGTCCTTATTACAAGCCCCTGAATTTATTTAGGGGGCAAAATGTTTGAATGAGTGACTTTTGACGAGTGTATTCCCCCGAAGGGGGCGTGACTGACCTATGTTTTTCTACCATACATAATTCGAGCTAATCTTTACATAGGATGTATTTTGGGGTGCTTGTCACCTCCTGCGAAAAAAACATCAGTTTTTCAGTTTTATTGTGCCGATGTACTTATTTTTGTTGAATTCTGATGTATTATTATGTTAGAGTTTATTTGAACCATAAAGCTATCTTTGCCAAAAAACAACAGACATGAGTAACAAACTAGGTCTTAAAAGAGCTGTGGTGCTGCGTAGCGAGGATTCCTTGGGTGGCTATCCGGAAACCATCTACGGTAAGCGGGACAAGAAAAAGAGAAAGAAGAAGAAGCAATCGAAACTTTTGAGTCCTTGGGAAAAGAGCGTCAGGCGTATGGCTAAAACTCAAGTAAAAGCCAGTAAAACTTACCTAGATCGACACGAAAGATCGAATAAAAAGAAGAAAAACGGCTGGCTTCGTGATTTAAATAAGAATGTGAGCAAATCTTTGTCTAAGATGGGAGGTGTATATAGTATATACAAACTAAATCTATTTTAGTTTTCTCCGTAAGCAGTATTTCCAAGACATAGGGAAAAGTAACGCCGTTAAGCAGACTCGTCGCGTCCTAGAGGATGTTTTAAAAGGGTATTTAGCTTTCATATTCAGTACAGCAAAGCATGTCAGTACTATAGATCAAAGCTGGATTTTTTGATGTAACTGACTCTATTTAGAAAGACAAAACTGTACCTTCCGTGTCTTTTAAAACATCCTCTTAAAAAGAATAAGTCGAGACAATTAGTCTTGGTTTTGAGTGAAAAAATTCACCTCAATTTCTACATGATTGACGGATAAAAACCCTCAGTGAAACGATGATAGTCAGCTGACTGAGGAATTGTGTAGTTATTTAAAGTACAACCAAAATAGGGAGGTAATCCAATGTCAGAGATTCAGAGTGAAAGCAGTAAACCTGAAAAACCTAAAAAACCTAAAAAAGCAAATACGATTATTCTTGAATTTGGCCGCCAGAAAAAGGATCGTATCCGCGATCTTCAAAAAGGTAAGGGTCGGATGTTCAGACACGTACTAAAGACGATTTCTGAGCTACAGAAAGCAGGGGAAGTAGGCGATTCTGTGCAGCCAGTTATTGTGATTATTAAGCAAAAAAGATCTTCTAGCAAGGGACTGTGGGACTAGTGCCGCTGCGCGTTCGTCAAAAGTCACTCATGCTTATAATGTAAGCTTTTCGTTGATTTGGAATGGTAGCTTTATTTCAGATATGTAGTTGCGTTAAGCGATTAAAGCAACGTTTAACTGAGTTGCCTGAGTGGTAAACCTAGTTTTTACAACGATGTTTATCGTTGAGGTACAAGGTTCATAGTAAATGAGGGTGAAAAAATTTAATAATCATTTACCCCACCACAATCTCCGATTTGGTGGTTTTGAACTGGTGCTTCCCAACAAAGTCCCCACTAATTATTTTCTACTGCCTTTTTAATAGACGATATTTTTAAGCAAAGTAGGAATAACTTTGTGTGAGAAAAACGAGCAAAGGTCTGGTATAAATCTGGACGGGGAATTTCACCAATCACCTTAGGTTAAGGATGGTTGCGTAGCGAGGCTTCTAAGATTCCCTCTGTGGTTAACTATAGATTCTTGCTCAACGGGTAGTTTCAAAAGATAGGTTAGGACTTGTCAAGCATAAGCGTGACAAGTCTATACAGACAGTAAAAACCTATGGTAATGATGCAATTGCCTTAGCAGCATCTCAGTATGCTTGCAGTTTCCCTCCACTTAAAGCTTTTCACTCTTGGGGGTTATTCGGCAAACTTTACGACTTTTCAGACATCCTCTAAGCTCGACTTTGTCCAAATCAAACAACATAAACCGTGTTATTGGGCAAAAGCTCTAGCCCTAAAGGGAAAACTTTTTCCAAATTCATTAATTTTGGTGACATCGACAAAGTCGAAGTACTGGTAAATAAGGGTTTTAACGTATGCGATCGCCCTGCTGGAAAATGGATCAAGTCGAGCTAAGCTCGTCTTCGGCGTTGATCTGGAAACTCTCCTTAAGTGCTTACGCAAAATTATTTATGTCATTGCGAAGTTCGTAGTCAGGACTTTAGTCCTGGATTTTTCAGCAATTCTTTAGAAAAAGCTGACCCAAGGACAAGTTATATCAAATCTGCTTGGATAGGAATTATTCCTCCTTCGTCTTTCTGGTGCGCCCTCGGCGTCTGGAGCTGTTTTTTTATCATTCAGATGCTACCGGATTTGATATTAGTTAAAAGGGTTGAAAAAGCAGACATCGGTTCTTAAGTACAATATTGTTGCTCAAATCTTCGATGTCGCTCCATAACTAGTTCTGATTTATACGGAGCATTTTCTTAAATCACTGTTTGGAACATCAACGCAAGAGGTCAAATCAATAACGTGAAGATCTTATTAGTCTGTACAGAAAAGTTACCTGTTCCTTTTATCCGAGGTGGGGCTATTCAGACTTACATTGAAGAAATATTGCCTTATTTGAGTCGAGAACATAAAATCACAGTTTTCTCGGTGTCTGACCCAGATCTGCCTGAACATGAAGTTCGGGATGGCATCCGCTACGAACGGGCCGCAGGCGATTCGGAAGCGTACTATCAGGCGGTAGCCAATTTTGTTGCTGGGGAGATGTTTGATTGGGTGATTATTTACAATCGTCCTAAATATCTCCCCTTGGTGGCAGCAGCGACTCCGAAGAGTCGTTTTCTACTCAGCATGCACAACGAGATGTTTGGACATGGCAAGATTGCTCCTGAGGTAGCTCGGCATTGCCTACAGCTAGTTGAGAGGGTGGTTACGGTTAGTGAGTTTATTGCTCATGGGATTGCCGATCTCTTTCCTGAATACCGACACAAGCTACAACCAGTTTATGCTGGGGTAAACCTAGAACGCTTCCAACCACGATGGGCACCAGATGCTGCTGAGCGACGAGCGGATCTGCTAGCTGCACATGGGTTGAAGGACAGAAAAGTGGTGCTAAGTGTGGGGCGTCTGTCGAAGAAAAAGGGACCTCATATTTTGCTATCTGCTTTCCCTGAAGTAATTGAGCAACATCCGTCGGCAGTACTTTTGTTAGTTGGCAGTAAATGGTACGGAAACAATGAAGAAGATACCTACGTTCTTGAACTCAAGGAGCAGGCAAAAAGCTTGGGTGACTCTGTACACCTCAGTGGTTTCATTTCACCAGTTAAGATTCCAGATTACTTCCTTCTAGGGGATATATTTGTTTGCGCCTCTCAATGGCAGGAGCCGTTAGCTCGAGTCCACTATGAAGCGATGGCAACAGGGCTATCGATCATTACGACTGCCAGGGGTGGCAACTCTGAGGTGATCGTTCCAGACGAAAATGGTCTACTCATCAAAGATCACCAAAACCCTCATGCTTTTGCTACTCAGATCAACTACCTTTTGTCTAGACCAGATTTGACGGAAGAAATGGGTCAGAGGGGGCGTTACCTGAGTGAGGTTTATTACAGCTGGTCTCGGGTTGCCTCAGATATTTTGAAGATTTTGGCAGCCGACCGTAGGAGCAATAGGATTTTGTTAGATGATCCCAAAGATAGAGCGATCGCCGAACGCCAATACTGACTTTAGGTGACCACTCGCTTCTCCCAAGGGGAGAAGCGAGTGGTCAGGGCGATCGCTTTACGTATTAAGTGTGCGCTTACAAAGAAGAGCGTTTTTCATAACTGCTTAATCGCCCATAACCATCAGTCAAAATAATTCGTAATTCGTAATTATTACCCCATGCATAAATGCATTCGCAAGTAGTAAAGATGCTTCGCTTT
>CAZZXJ010000388.1:0-6459 GCA_964657905.1 uncultured Stigonema sp. | reverse complement strand
TATCACTGGTAATGCAGCATCAGCCAATTATGGAAAGCCCCCACTTTTGGACTGGCTCGATTGTACTATTACTGTTACTGATTAACGGTGCAATTGCTTTGAGTGGATTTGTTGAAAATAAAGCTGGGTTACGTATGGTTCATGCCTATTTGGGTAGTACAGCACTCTGTATTCTGTTCCTGCATACGGTGATGGGATTAAAGTTGGGCATGAGCTTGTAATGTAGCTATTGCCAAAATCTTTTTGCGCCCTCAGACTGGAATGAAGCTACACGAACAAAGCCAGCCTGGGCAGGTTTAATGAAGTCCGCCTAGGCGGACTTAGTTTTTGTAGTCGCATCTTCAGTTGTCGGGTAATTTTATTGATGATTCAGGCAAGTGGCGTAATTATTTGTCTTGGCTACATTTTCGGCTTACTATTTACAGCAGTTCCTAGGGGTGGTCTTTGGGTGTTAGCTGTGGGCGTAGTACTTGCGGTTATGTTTACAATCCGACGCTCTACACTACAGAAACCACCGCAAATAACGAAAAGCCCTCTAGTAAATACTAAGACAGCACCTCAATTGCTGCAAACTACTCCTAAACCAAGAGTATGGCTAGTTGCTGGTGTGGTGGGGCTGTTAGCAAGCCTGTATTTTCAATTACGGATTCCCCAACCAGGAGTCAATGACGTTAGTAAATTTATCCCCTCAGATAATAGCAACCATCAAGAACAACTATTTATTGTTCGCGGTCAAGTGACAAGTACACCTCGCTTGACTCGCAGTCACCGGGGACAATTTTGGTTAGCAGTGACCCAGATGGACGAGGTAAAAAATGATAATGGTCCCACAAGTGTCAGTAAAGGCGTGACTGGTAGGTTATACGTAACTGTGCCTTTACTGGAAGCGACTGGGTTACACCCTAGTCAACAAATTGCTGTAACTGGCATTTTGTACCAACCAAAACCCGCATCAAATCCAGGCGCTTTCGACTTTCAGCAGTTTCTCAAGCAACAGGGCGCTTTTGCTGGTTTAAGTGGACGGCGGGTAAGTATTTTGGATGAGGAGCATAAATGGGGATGGTGGAAAGTCCGAGAGCAAATTGTGCGATCGCAAGTTCGTGGGTTGGGTATCCCGAATGGTTCACTTGTCAGTGCAATGGTTTTGGGCAGCAAAGCCGTTGATTTACCTTACGATATCCGCGACTTATTTGTCCTAACTGGTTTAGCTCATGCTTTGGGATCGCCAGGGTTGAAAACTTCCTTGATTTTGAGTGTGGTACTGGCATTGACAAGGCGTTCAACAAGATTCACCCAATTTACTATTGGTTCTATAGCATTAATTATCTTTCTAGGTTTAACAGGTTTCCAACCAGCAGTACTCAAAGCCGTAATTATGGGATTGGCGGCATTAATTGGGGTAGGATTGAGACGAAAAGTAAAAAGGTTGGGTGCGCTGCTGGTTGCGGCAGTACTATTGTTGCTGTTTAATCCTCTCTGGATTTGGGATTTAGGGTTTCAACTGAGTTTTTTAGCAACGCTGGGGTTGATTGTCACAGTACCGCCATTAATTCAACGTTTGGATTGGTTACCACCTGCGATCGCTTCTTTAATTGCACTTCCCCTAGCCGCTACAATTTGGACCTTACCACTCCTGTTGCACGTCTTTAGTGTGGTTACAGTTTACAGTTTGCCATTGAATATCCTTGCCTGCCCATTTATTTCCATAATCACTATTGGTGGGATGGTCAGCGCCTTGGCAAGTTTAATCTTGCCTGAGATAGGAAGCTCTTTAGCTAGTCTACTGTATCATCCAACACATCTTTTTATTCAGTTGGTGGGATTTTTCGCTAAATTACCCGGAGCATCTTTTGCTGTTGGCAGCATATCTACTGCGCAAATGCTCGCTGTTTATACTTCAATTATCTTAGCTTGGCTGATACCTTGGTGGCAAAAGCGATGGTGGTTTGCAGGCTTCATATCCATTGGTTTAGTATTGATTCCAATATGGCATTCTGCAAACACTCTGTTTCGGGTAACAGTGCTAGCAGCTGGTGGAGAACCTGTTTTGGTTATTCAAGACCGGGCAAAAATAACGTTGATTAATAGTGGAGATGAGGGTATAGGACGCTACACCATACTGCCGTTTTTACAACAGCAGGGTGTGAATCAAATTGATTGGGCGATCGCCTCAGATTTTCTAGGCAATGGCAGTAATAGTTGGTTAGAGGTGCTACAACGGTTACCAGTTAAAACTTTTTCTGACTATTCCCCAAAGCCAGCTTCTTCAATGGTAAGTATGGCAATCCAAACAGAAGTGCAAAACCAAAAGGGAATTTACCAGCCTTTAATGGTTGGTCAAACGGTAAATACTGGTACAACTGTCGCACGATTAATCAACGACCAATTGCCGATCTTACAACTGAACATACTAGGTCAAAATTGGTTATTAATAGGTAATCTTGAACCTGAGGAGCTAAGTCAGCTTGTCAAAAGTGGCGGGTTACCGCATCCGCAAGTCCTATGGTGTCCTGGTCAGTCTGTGAAAGAATTAGTTATGACCTTACAACCACAAGTGGCGATCGCTTCTTACACCACACTTGACCCACAAACTCTGTCTGAACTGAATCAAAGCCCGACAAAAGTGTTCCTTACAGCACGAGATGGTGCTGTCCAATGGACACCTAACGGTCAGTTTGAAGCATTCATCCAGGCGACAGAAAACAAAACATCGACCTTGTAAAAACTTACAAGTCTGTGATATTCTTATTAATAAGATAGGAATGTTATTGCCTGTGGAGAGGTGTCCGAGTGGTTGATGGTGACGCACTCGAAATGCGTTTTGGCGGCGACGTCAACGGGGGTTCGAATCCCCCCCTCTCCGTTGAATGTAAAATGGGATTTTTAAGCGCAGGTTGATTTCCACTCACCTACTTAAATGTTGTCATTTTGTAGAGGTTCATCAACCTTACCTCTACAAATCAACCAAATTCTATGGTTTAACGCTCAAAGCTTCTCGATTTAAAACCTGATTCAATTTACCGCTGCGGTAACCTTCTAAATCCAGGGTTACGTAGACAAAACCAAACTTCTGAAAGTCGGAGACTACTAAATGTAAATCCGTCGTCAAGACAAATTCTTTGATTTGTTCTGACGGTAGTTCTATGCGTGCTGTATCCCCTTCGGAACGTACCCGCAAATTCTTAAAACCCAACTTACGCAGGTAAATTTCCGCCCTACCCACTCGTTGTAACTTGACTATGGTAATCTCTTCACCATAGGGAAAGCGGGAACTCAGACAAGGTTGCGCTGGTTTATCCCACCAGGGTAAACCGAGTTGTTGTGAAAGTTGACGTACTTCAACCTTGGTAATCCCCACTTCTGCTAGAGGCGATCGCGCACCTCTTTCTTTTGCTGCTTGAATTCCTGGGCGATAATCATGCAAATCATCAGCATTCACCCCATCGACAACATAGGGATAACCTAACTTAATCGCCAAGGGTTTTAGGGTGTCGTGCAATTCACTCTTGCAGAAATAACAGCGATTTACGGGGTTAGAAGTGTAATTGGGATTTTCCATTTCGTGGGTCTGGACGATTTTATGAGGAATCCCAATGGTTGCTGCTTGGATCTTCGCGTCTTCCAACTCTTCTGGCAACAGTGAAGGAGAAACAGCTGTCACAGCTAAAGCGCGATCGCCCAGTAGATCATAAGCTATCTTGGCAACGATTGTGCTATCAACGCCACCAGAGTAAGCAATCAAAGCCTGGTCCATTTCTACAAATATAGCTTTTAGTTGCTCAAGTTTTCCTGTCAACATCATTTCCCTATCCTGCCCAAACTGTATAGCACCTGACAAATTCTATTGTAGTAAGGGGGATGCTATAAGAATTAAAAATTAAAAGTGCGCTTGGAAATCCTCTTAGAGGTAGCATCTTCCGCCAACGCCACCGCCCCCCACAACGGCGCATCATCACCCAACGCCGCCGACACAACTTCAAAATTCACCTCCGGTAACGCCGTCTCCCGCGCTACCTTCCGCACCACATCCCAAAAACCCTCCCCCGCCTTCGTCACACCACCACCCAAAACAAACCGCTGCGGATTCATCAAATTCGCCACATTCCCAATACCCACACCCAGTGCCCACCCAGCCCTATACAAAAATTCCACAGCCAAATCATCTCCCGCCGCCGCCGCCTCACTCACCACCTTCCCCGTAATCAACTCCAAATCACCCCCCACCAAACTCCTCAACACCGAACCGCGTTCTCCCCGCATCTGTGGTTCATTCTCCAAAACCTCCTTCACATCCTGCACCATATACGGTCCCGACGCCAACCGTTCCACACACCCCCGCTTCCCACACAAACAGACAGGTCCAGAAGGGTCAACAACCATGTGTCCAATTTCACCAGCCATCCCTTCCGCACCCCCCCAAGGCTGACCATTGAGTATCCAACCACCCCCGACGCCAGTGCTGACAGTAATATAAAACAGACTATCGTACCCCTGACCCGCACCAAAGCGATGTTCGCCTAAAGCAGCAACATTAGCATCGTTGTCCACACTAACAGGAACACCAAATTCCCCCAGTAAGTCCCGTAAAGGAACATTTTCCCATCCAGGAACATGATGCGATAGCCGCACGTTCCCAGTGGTTGCGTCTACTGGTCCGCCAAAACTAACACCGATCGCACCGGGTTTCGCCCCTTGTAGCAGGGAATGGATGAGCGATCGCATCATTTCCAAGTCAGTATTAGCATTTGCATTCGGAGGCGAAAGGCGACGTTCATAACCCAGCCATTCCCTATAACCCGCATTTACCATCGCCGCCGCCAGCTTAGTTCCACCAAAATCGAGCGCTAATAATAATGTCATAGTTAAGTAAGTCAGTGTAAATAAACACAACTATATGTTAGGGCTGTTAGTAGTTAGTTGGCTGACGGCCTCTTGACAAAAGTTAATATAGTTATGTTTTATTGTGCCTAAATTTATTGATGGAGAGTAAAAAGTGTAACATGCTTGATTTCAAGCAACCGCATTTATGCCTTAAATGATAATTACGAATATACTCACCCTTTCCGGCTATTTGTAACATCTTGTTAAGAAGTGAGAATCTTTATTTATTATATTGGGAGTATCAACCCTTGTCCCAACTAGTGTTTCAACTATTTAACACTAGTTAGCCTTGATTTCACTCAAGCGTAAGTGGCTAAGAACCATCGCAAAAATTAGAAGAATTATTAAATAATTGAAGAGTAGTTGCCAACTATTATCATTAAATATATAATTACAGAGTTGAGGGTCTAAGAGAATTGACCATGACTTCTGATTTTAATTAATTTTATCTTTTAGATGAACACTTACTTTTGTTCCGACCATTCACGACAAACAGGAGAAGATATTATTGGAAGTGCCACCAATTGTCAGACTTATATCTTAGTTGAATGTCCTCCACCTTGGACAGCGGAAGCCTTTGACTCTAAATGGGTTCCAAAGAATTTGCAAATTTTAGTAGAGGAGGTGAAACGAGCTAAACTTCCAATAATATTTCTCTTAATAGCCAATATTTTTTCACATAAAGCAGACCACGCAACCCTTTTAATTTATCAAATGAAAGAGGGACTTAGTAATGGATACTGTAAGCAAGAATTTAAACTAGCAAATATTGAACAAGCAGCAGTATTTATCAGAAAATGGTTAGGGTCGGAAATTTATGAATGTGAAGTAGAAACAACTGTAACAAGAGATATTTTAGTGTGTACCAACGGTAGCCGTGATAAGTGCTGTTCCAGATATGGAAATCCATTTTTCTTCCATGCTACAGCTACTGTTTTTGATTTGAACTTAGACAATATTCGTATTTGGAAATCAAGCCACTTTGGTGGACATAGGTTTGCACCAACAATGATAGACTTGCCGGACGGAAGATACTACGGTGTTCTTGAGCAAGAGTCATTTAGGTCGCTTTTGACCAGGAGTGGCGATATTAAATGCTTGAATAAAGTGTATCGAGGCTGGGGAATACTGCCACCCTCACTTCAAGTTTTGGAAAGAGAACTAATCCTCAGCCATGGCTGGGATTGGTATAACTACAAAGTTGTAAGCAGAATCATCGACCAAAGTCTAGACAAGAACACGATTCTAAGTGAGTTAACTTTGGAAAAACCCGATGGTTCCCTGTATACTTACCAGGGTAAAGTTATAAAATATGATACTAAAAATCTGCAAATAAGAGCTTCTTGCAATGCTTCTCAAGAATCCGTATTTATTAAATATGCTGTAGCTAGTCTCACTCTGGCTTCTAATGACTTTTAACTTGTCTGTGCCGAAGTTACTGAGGAGTTTCTCGCTTTTAGCAAAACACAGGGAAATGATTTGAGTCCACCCCGATCTAGTTTTTCAGGACTCAAGCTTAGTGAGTGTTGGTATCTGTGTGCCTCACAGTGGCAAGAAGCGCCCCTCGCCAATAGAGTA
>CAZZXJ010000387.1:0-6495 GCA_964657905.1 uncultured Stigonema sp. | reverse complement strand
GCCCCATGCCCTATGCCCCATGCCCCATTATTGACTTATTACATTCTTTAAAGTTCTGTAGCCTTTTGATTACGGACGCTCAGTCACTGCGGTAAACTATGCCTTGATTATGATTGTTTAGTACCAGAAGAACACTCGTAAAGGAGCTTTTTTTAATGTCTCATACCGTAAAAATCTACGATACCTGCATCGGTTGCACCCAATGCGTCCGCGCTTGCCCCACTGACGTACTGGAGATGGTTCCCTGGGATGGCTGCAAAGCCAAGCAAATTGCTTCTTCTCCTCGCACAGAAGACTGTGTGGGTTGTAAGCGGTGTGAAACAGCTTGTCCTACTGACTTTTTGAGCATCCGGGTTTACCTAGGAGCTGAAACCACTCGTAGTATGGGTCTGGCTTACTAGTACCGCTGAGCGGAATTAAAAATTAAAAATTATAAAAGCTTACACTATAAGCTTTTCGCTGATTTTTAATTGTTGCTTTATTTCCGCGCCGTGTGTACTAGAGAAATTGAATCTCATTTCTCGCTCTCGCGTCGTGATAACTGTCTCGATAGCAAGTACTTTTAGCATTGTAGGGTGGGTATTACCAGCCAAGGTTAAAATTGGTGGGCATTGCCCACCCTACAAAATCATCATTTAAGAGTGGAAGTCAAAAATTAACAGCACGCTTTGAGTCGCATAGGGAGCAATCTGCTCCTTTTTTTGCCAAAACCCTACCTTTGTGTTAAGAACTATACAGAATAGAGTTTCATAATCCAGAAAATGGAGTCGTGTGAGCAATGTGCGGTATCGTCGGCTATATTGGCACTCAAGCAGCAACGGAAATTCTGCTATCTGGGCTGGAAAAACTGGAGTATCGCGGCTACGATTCAGCAGGAATCGCCACGATATGGGAAGGCGAAATTAATTGTGTCAGGGCTAAGGGTAAACTTAATAACCTGCGTTCCAAGTTAGAACAAGTAGAAACCCCCGCCCCCATTGGCATCGGTCACACTCGCTGGGCGACTCACGGTAAACCAGAAGAATACAACGCCCATCCCCATATGGATGGAGCAATGCGAGTGGCGGTGGTGCAAAATGGCATCATCGAAAACTACCGCGAGTTACGCGAAAAACTCAAAGCCGATGGATACAAGTTTCGTTCCGACACTGATACCGAAGTTATCCCCCACCTCATTGCCCAATTTTTAAAAGAATCTCCTTCTGCTACCCCCTTCTCTCCCTCTCTGTTGCTTGAGGCGGTGATCAACGTTGTGAATAAACTCAAAGGAGCGTTTGCGATCGCAGTTATTTCAGCAGACTACCCCGATGAACTGATTGTCGTCCGCCAACAAGCTCCCCTGGTCATTGGTTTTGGGCAAGGAGAATTTTTCTGCGCCTCTGATACACCAGCGATCGTTACCTATACCCGTGCGGTGCTACCTTTGGAAAATGGCGAGATAGCACGTCTCACACCTTTAGGCGTTGAAGTTTACAACTTTGCTGGTGACAGGTTGAAAAAACACCCCCGCCGACTCAACTTGAATCCGACGATGGTGGAAAAGCAAGGATTCAAGCACTTCATGCTCAAGGAAATCTATGAGCAACCGGGAGTGGTACGGGCTTGTTTGGAAGCGTATTTGAACAATGATTGGAATGCAGATAATTCTGCTGAGTCACCTATTAAACTTGGTTTAGCAGCGGAATTATACGCGGATTTAGAACAAATTCAAATTGTCGCCTGCGGTACTAGTTGGCACTCAGCATTAGTTGGTAAATATTTGCTAGAACAACTAGCGGGGATTCCTACTCAGGTGCAATATGCTTCGGAGTTTCGTTATGCACCATCGCCCTTGACAGCGAATACACTGACTATTGGCGTTACACAATCAGGTGAAACCGCTGATACACTGGCAGCTTTGGGGATGGAAAAAGAACGTCGCAGCGGGAAAGAATCTAAGTATCAAGCGCGACTGCTAGGAATTACCAATCGCCCAGAAAGTAGCTTGGGTAACATGGTATCTCATATGATCAATACCATGGCCGGTATTGAAGTAGGGGTAGCGGCGACAAAAACTTTTGTCGCCCAACTGATAGCGTTTTACGCTTTGGCATTAGATTTAGCTTATATTCGTCAGAGTATTTCCCATAATAGATTACAGGAGATTATTAACGGGTTGCGGCAGATCCCAAGGGACATTGAGGCGAATTTAGAAAGTCAAGAGCGTTATATTGAGCATTTGGTTCATGATTTTTCTGAAACCACAGATTTCATCTTTTTGGGAAGAGGGATTAACTTCCCCATTGCCCTAGAAGGAGCTTTGAAATTGAAGGAAATCAGCTATATTCACGCTGAAGGGTATCCAGCTGGAGAAATGAAGCACGGACCGATCGCCTTATTAGATGCGAAAGTGCCAGTAGTGGCGATCGCTATGCCTGGTAGTGTTTACGAAAAAGTTATTTCCAACGCCCAAGAAGCTAAAGCCCGCGATTCTCGTTTAATTGGTGTCACTCCAGTTAATGAGGGAGAAGCAGCGGAAATATTTGACAATATGATCCCCGTTTCAGTAGTTGAAGAGTTACTCTCCCCCATCCTCACCGTGATTCCCCTGCAATTGTTGGCTTATCACATTGCTGCACGTCGCGGGTTGGATGTGGATCAGCCGAGGAATTTGGCGAAGTCGGTGACTGTGGAGTAAGGGCGAACGGCCGTTCGCCCTTAATTGTAGACAAATAAAAAAGTTGTATAACACATAAAAAAGTTGGACAATTTCTCCTATGGCTGAGTATTAAACCACCTGTAGGAGATTTTGTTTATGGCTCTCACTAAGTGAAAATGGAAAAATTTTAAGAGTTATAGCCCAATTATTAGGCTTAGGGGGAACAAGGATGCCTAGAACTAATTGGCAAGACATGGCACGCTATGAAATAGTTATACCAACACTCTTATGCGGCTAAACTTTTTAATTAACAAGTTTTACCTATAGTTAATGCTATCCGTTCTAATATTTTTTAATCCCGCACCCTCGCATCTATCCGCGATCCCCTACTACCCAAACTCCTATCAGGCGAGATACAGATGAAAAATGCTGATAAATATGTAGCAATAGGAGATATACCCTAAATGTTTTTCTATGCCTAGACAATCCATTCCCCGTATAGAATATCTCAGAGTCAAAAACTATCGAGCGCTGTGTGACCTAGAACTCAAAGGAATTACTCCCCTCACTGTCTTCTTAGGACCTAATGGCAGCGGTAAATCAACCATTTTTGATGTTTTTGCCTTTTTATCAGAATGCTTTACAGTCGGTTTGCGCAAAGCGTGGGACAGACGCGGACGCTTTAGAGAACTGCGGACACGAGGTGCAGATGGATCTATTGTAATTGAATTAAAATATCGTGAAAAGCCAGATTTACCTATCATCACCTATCATCTCGCTATTGAAGAAGGACCAAAAGGACCGCAAGTGGCAGAAGAATGGTTGCAGTGGAGAAGAGGTCAGACTGGCAAACCCTTTAAATTTCTCGACTTTCAAGAAGGTGCAGGAAAAGTAATTACAGGCGAAAAGCCAGACGAACAAGACGAGAGAGTATTTGAACAACTAAATTCCTCTGAACTACTTGCAGTAAGTACTTTGGGACAATTTTCTAAACACCCTCGTGTTAGTGCATTACGCAATTTTATTAGTGGCTGGTATCTTTCCTATTTAAGCGCAGACAACACCCGCAGTGTTCCAGAAGCAGGACCCCAGGAAAGATTATCACCTACAGGAGATAATTTACCTAATGTCATTCAATATCTCAAAGAACAACATCCTGAACGGTTAGAACAAATTCTTAATAATTTATCCGGTCGTGTTCCTCGCTTAGAAAGAGTAGATGCAGAAATGATGCAGGATGGGCGGTTATTGCTGCAAATTAAAGATGCTCCTTTTCAGCAACCCATACTTGCTAAATTCGCTTCAGATGGTACACTCAAAATGTTAGCATATCTCTCCGTATTATATGACCCTAACCCACCGCAACTTGTAGGAATTGAGGAACCAGAAAATTACCTACACCCTCGTTTATTACCAGAATTAGCAGAGGAATGTCGCGCAGCTTCAGCGAATACTCAATTAATGGTAACAACTCATTCACCTTTTTTTGTCGATGCTCTCAAACCAGAAGAACTTTGGGTACTTTACCGGGATGAGCAAGGTTATACACAAGCCAAACGCACTGCTGATATGCAGGGGATTAGAGATTTTATGGAACATGGAGCTACTTTAGGTTCTTTATGGATGGAAGACTATTTTGAAGTCGGTAATCCTCTAATTAACTCTGGTGGACCGAAGAGGAATATACCTCATAAAAAATAAAGTAGGAGTAAACAAACTTGCACATTGAGTTTTTAGTAGAAGAATTATCAATGAAAGAAGCTCTGCAAAATTTACTACCTAAAATTTTAGGAGAAACTATCACTTTTGATATTCACCCTTACCAAGGTAAAAACAATTTACTTTCTAAATTACCTGACCGTTTGAGAGGATATAAATCTTGGCTATCAGACGAACACCGAATTGTAATTTTAGTTGATCAAGATCGGGAAGATTGTAAATTATTAAAGGAAAAACTAGAAAAAATAGCTATTGATGCAGGCTTTAGTACTAAAGCATCGGTCGGTATAGAGCAGAAATTTTAAGTTCTCGATAGAATAGCAATTGAAGAACTAGAATCTTGGTTTTTTGGAGATATACATGCTCTTATCAACGCTTATCCTGGAGTATCACCTAATCTAGAAAATCAGGCAAAATACCGTGATCCAGACGCGATTACAGGTGGTACTTGGGAAGCTTTAGAAAAAGTGCTACAGAGGGTAGGGCATCATAAAGGAGGTCTAGAAAAGACAAGAGCAGCACGGGAAATATCGCAACATATGAACCCATCCAACAATCGCTCTAAAAGTTTTCAAATATTCTACGATGGCTTATTAAAAATAATACTATAAGCAATATAGCAGAATCTATCGTTGAAGAAGCTACCCTTGAATGGTTTGAAAGCTTAGAATGCAATAGCGATCGCCTGAAACCCAATAGCCTCAAAGACAAATCTCGTATTAATGCTGTCCTAGATGGCTTAATTTCGATTGGTGAAGTTGCGGGAAATCACGCTCGATTTCTGTATGTTTTTTTCCTGACAGTATCATACTGCGCTGGACACATCATTAAGATGAAATAACTCTGAGCCGAGGAAGTAACATGATTAAAGATGAGAAATTGTGGAAGTGAACAGGCCATGATTACTAAAGAAGAAATTACCATCAAAGTGCCGTCTGAAGTAGCAGAGGCATACCGCAATGCCACTGAAGAAGAACGGGAACAAATTGAAGCCCGGATCGCAGTGTTGCTAAAGTCTTCAATGACAAGCAGGCAGAAAGCCATTGCTAGGCTCAGGCAGACAATGGATGAAATTGGCAGACGAGCCGCCGAGCCGCACAAAGGGGTTTAACACCAGAGATTTTGGAGTCAATTTTGAATGACGACGAATGAAAGACGGTTTGTGTGCGATGTCAATGTCATCATCAGCGCGGTGTTACTACCATGGAGCAAACCAGATCGCGCACTTCATTAAAGCTCAAGATTTAGTGGTAAAAAACCTTGTAGGAGCGGCCGTTCGCCCCTACCCCATGCACCTGATAGAATCGCAAACCGCTATAAAGTTTTGTAATGAACTGCTCCTTTTGCGTAAAACTCAAAGGTAAGGGAAGATAACCAGAATAGATACTACTGGAGCAATCGGAGCGTTAGATGACGAATGATTTCCCAAACAGAGACGACGCTCTCAATCAGGAACTACAGCAGCTACTCAACGAAGCAAAGCGATATTCGGCTAATAGTAAAAATCCACAAGACAGAGCAAAACGACGGATAGCTTTGAATAAGCTGATCAATGCTATTCGGTGTTCTGGGAGGCTGAGCAAGCAAACTCAGTGGTTAGGATTACCGAACTATGAAGATTATTATAATGAGGCTTTGCAACATACCTTCATAGAAATTTGCCAAAAAATTGAACAATATCATCCACAATATCCTGTGATGGCATGGGTGAATCAAATTTTCACCAGGAGATTTTATGATGTGCTTAAAAAAGACCAGAAAAGAGGGATAACTCTGCTTCCCAAAAATCAAGAAAATACTTATGTCATATCCCTAGATGCAATTAATAGGGATTTACCCGTAGATCAGGAGATATCTGAGTCAGAGCAGCTTCAGGAAATTATAGAGAATGATCCAGAGAATTTTTTAAGCAACGAGTATATTAAAGAACATCCTCAAGCGAGTTTAAAAGCGATTCTGCTGCTGATATTAGAAGGCAAGCAATGGAAAGAAATTTCTGAAGAATTAGGTGTACCACTTTCAACTGCTTCTAGCTTTTACCAGCGTCGGATGCATAAAATCATTACATATTTGAAGAAATATATCTAGCAGGTGAATGAACTCACTATTGAAATTTTGGAGAACTTCTAATGAATAGC
>CAZZXJ010000386.1:0-6521 GCA_964657905.1 uncultured Stigonema sp. | reverse complement strand
ATTGGTCATTGGTTATTAGTCATTGGTCATTCACAAATAACAAAGGACAAATGACGAATGACAGTCCTAATGCAAAGTATGCAACAGCAGGACGAGATAATTTCACATTTTTAAATTCTTCTTGGCGTCTTGGCGGTTTGTAAAATAATCATCTACCCCCTTTTCTATCAACAAAGGAAACTTGGAAATTATGGCACGTCTGGCACTACTGAGTGTATCTAACAAAACAGGTTTAATCGACCTTGCCCGTAGCTTAATAGAAGAATTTAGCTTTGATTTAATCAGTAGTGGGGGAACAGCCCAAGCCATCCTGGATGCGGGACTCCCCGTAACAAAAGTAGCGGATTACACGGGATCGCCAGAAATTTTAGGTGGTCGAGTTAAAACCTTGCATCCCCGCATTCATGGTGGCATTTTAGCGCGGCGGGATATCCCGGAAGATGTGACAGATTTGACAAACAACCAAATTCGCCCAATTGATTTGGTGGTGGTGAACCTCTACCCTTTTACGGAAACCATTGCCATGGGCGTTACCATTACTGAAGCAGTTGAGCAAATTGATATTGGCGGTCCGGCAATGCTTAGGGCGGCGGCGAAAAACTTCGCCCATGTTACAGTGTTGTGCGATCCATCTCAGTATCAGGAATATTTACAGGAATTACGACTTAATGGCGGCGAAACATCGCCTTTGTTTCGCCAAAAGTGCGCACTGGGAGGATTTTTGCATACTTCTCATTATGACCAGGCGATCGCATCTTACCTCATGCAGCAGTCACCATTGTCATCTACATTACCCCAACAATACACTCTTTCCGGTCAACAACTGCAATCTCTCCGCTACGGCGAAAATCCCCATCAAAGCGCAGCTTGGTATCAAACTGGCACGACGACCACTGGATGGGCTGCTGCTACCAAACTTCAAGGCAAAGAACTTAGTTACAATAACTTAATTGATTTAGAAGCAGCACGACGGATTATTTCAGAATTCACAGACCTTCCAGCAGCAGCGATTCTCAAACATACTAATCCCTGTGGCGTCGCTTTGGGAAGTAGTCTCAAACAAGCTTATGAAAAGGCTTTCAACGCTGACCCTGTTTCTGTGTTTGGTGGAATTGTCGCGTTAAACCGTCCGATTGATGCCGCCACGGCTACTGAGTTAACAAAGACATTTTTAGAATGTGTGGTTGCACCAGGTTGTGAAGCCCAAGCACAAGAAATTCTGGCGGCTAAATCAAAAGTGAGGGTGTTGATTTTACCCGAATTAAACAGTGGACCAAAGGAAACCGTGAAAGCGATCGCAGGCGGGTTCCTTGTACAAGCTGCCGATGACGTGGTAAAAGACACTAGTATTTGGCAAGTTGTTACCGACAGAAAACCCACCGATCAGGAGTGGGAAGAATTGCTGTTTGCTTGGAAAGTTTGCAAACACGTAAAATCGAATGCAATTGTTGTGAGTGGCGATCGCACTACCTTCGGTGTGGGCGCAGGTCAAATGAACCGCGTTGGCTCTGTTAAAATAGCTCTAGAACAAGCTGGGGAAAAAGCACTCGGTGCAATTCTAGCCAGTGATGGATTCTTTCCCTTCGATGATTCGGTAAAAACAGCCGCCGCAGCAGGAATTACTGCGATTGTGCAACCGGGGGGAAGTTTGCGCGATCAAGATTCCATCAAAGCCGCGAATGAACTTGGTTTAGTCATGGTGTTTACTGGGGTTCGTCACTTTTTACACTAAGTCTAAGGAAGATAAGTAATTAACAGAATACAGGAGTCAGGAGTCAGGAGCTTCTGTATTCTGACTCCTGGCTCCTGACTCCCCTAGCCACGATTCATGCAAGCACGTAGAGATAAAATCTTTTCTTTGTATTTTCTCAAAAAATACAGATTGGAGCAAAGCAGTGCATGATTGCCATGAAGTGATCCAGTTGTCCCATCCATAAGTAACTACACAAAATTAATTACAGTCAAAAAAAGAAGTGCGGAGTGCGCTTAACCCCATAGATGAAACAAGATCGCAAGTTCAAAGGACGTCTTGTTTCATCGGGCTACGCTCTTCTAGGGAACAAATATTTCTTTGTTCTCCACGACGCGAAGAGCGTTCGCAAGTACCGATTTTCAGTGTAAAAAAGTACTCAGTACTGCGCACGATACACTCCGCACCCCGTTCTTGGTCATTCCGCTTCGCTCCATTCGCAATGACATCGTGTAATTAATTAGGTTCGTAGTTGCGCTTTAGCGCTCTTTACAGTATGAGAGCAAGCCTTATTATAAGTGTTCAACCGGACATGATATTAGTCTAAACTCCAGTTATTTCACCCCAATACCTGAAGGGTTCGCCTTAAAATGAGGTATGAAGGCGATTTAACTCAGGAGCAAAAATATGATTGACTCACAAACCCTGGAAAAGCTGCAGAATGTCTCGTTCGAGGAACGAATCACTATTATTGAGGTGCTTTTACACTCATTAAAAAATGATCTGCAAAAAAACGTTTCTCCCCAACCTGAATATATGCCTCGCCCCCAACGTCCGACTTTTGGATTTATGAAAGATACAGGTAAAATTCTTGGCGATGTAGTCGCACCCGTGCTCCCAGAAAACGTATGGGAAGTACGAGAGTGAAACTCCTCCTAGACACTCATATTTGGCTCTGGTACGCTCTCGGTGATCCTAAACTCTCAAATAGCCTTCGCTTAACTATCGGCTCAGACACTACAGAACTCTGGCTAAGTTCAATTAGCATTTGGGAAGTTCTCCTTTTAACAGAAAGAGGTCGTATTTCCCTGGAATCTGACACCACAGGTTGGATTGACCAATCCATAAAATCATTAGCGATCTGTGAAGCTCCTGTTAATCGTCATATTGCGGTCTTGAGTCGTCAGATTGAACTGCCTCATCAAGATCCCGCTGATCGCTTTATTGCCGCCACCGCCGTCTATCACCAAATCCCTCTTGCTACCATTGATGCTAACCTCACAGCAGCTTCTCGGTTATTGACAATTAGTTAACGGGAGAGAAGCAAAAAGCACTGTCATTCAATTATTTATTGACAGACTACTAGTTACAACAATCTCGCAAATCTCTACTCTTCCCGCTTATTCAATACGGTTCGGTTAAGCTCTAATACGAAGTTGCCAAAGATAGTATTGTTACAATTCGTTAAATATTACACAGCCCTGTAAAGCCAGCCGCACCTTTAACTACTTGCTGATTCTGCATAAGCCAAAGACAAAGCTGAGATAGAATTGCCTCCAGGGTATCTAGGTCAGTCTCAACCGTAAGCGGCATCCCGCGTGCCCGAACCTGTAGACAAGCTCCTATTGCATCCTTAATATTTTCATCAGCTTATTACACTTTTGAAAGTGGCACCTTCTATATTTACCCCCAGAGAAAAGTCGTGATATCTTTTAGTAGTGTGTGAGGAATAAGTTGAAAACAAAAAGCGCCTGGGGTGGAAACACGGCAACACTCCCAGGCGCTTTTTGTTGTGTAAGCATGAGTGTCAGTTCTGAAAGTGTCACTTACCGCACTTGTGTTTTGAGAGAGCCAGTGGTATTCTCTAGTTGTGTGTGAGGAGCAAATGTAAAAAGCGCTTGGGGTGGAAACACGGCAACACTCCCAAGCGCTTTTTGCTGTTTAAGTATGAGTTGAGTTGAGTTCTCAAAAGTCTTGGTTGTGCATTTGCACAATGGCAATGAGTAAAAGGCAAAAATTCTTTGGTCAAATGCCTAATGAACTGAGCGAGGAGGCTGAGTAATGTTAAAGCAGTCACACGCCAGTCGCTACAACGGAGCAAACCGGACGTAGTTCGCGGACTAGGGAAACCAACGCCCTTCGGGTGACGCGCGAGTACGCGCTACCGCTACGCTATCGCAGTCCCCTAGGTCGGGCTAACCCTCCTTCTCCCAAGGGGAGACGCTGCGCGAACAGGGCTGTCTCACCAGTTGCCTGCACTTACCCTCGTATAGGCGCACTGGATACTCCTTCCACGGCGCTGGCTCCCTAGAAGGTGTAATACTTGGCAGACGGACATCGACTCACTGAGCATCTACCGATCGCTCGCATAGCGATTGTGCGATCGCTTCCTGGATTAGGCGATCTACTTTGTGCTGTACCAGCTTGGAGGGCGCTACGTGCCGCTTTCCCACAAGCCCAAATTACCCTAATTGGTCTGGCGTGGGCGCGTTCTTTCGTAGAACGTTTTAGTCATTACCTTGATGACTTCTGGGAATTTCCCGGCTATCCAGGGATTCCAGAAGTGTCACCACCCGTTCACAAATTACCAGAGTTCTTTGCCAGGGTTCAGCAGCAACGCTTTGACTTGGCATTGCAAATGCACGGTAGTGGTATTGTCAGCAATTCCTTTACCGTCTTACTTGGTGCTCGCGTCAACGCTGGTTTTTATCTGCCTGGTCATTACTGTCCAGATCCAGATTACTTCCTCCCGTACCCAGCCCATGAACCAGAAGTATGGCGTCACTTGCAGTTGATGAACTATTTGGGAATCCCACTTCAAGGTGATGAACTGGAATTTCCCTTGTATAAACAGGATTCTTCGGCTTTGTACGCAGTTGAAGAAGTGCGCCACCTCCAAAAAGGAAAGTATGTCTGTGTACACCCAGGAGCAAGTGTGCCAGAAAGACGGTGGTCGCCAGAAAATTTTGCAGTTGTCGCCGATCTGATTGCTAGTCGTGGTTTCCAGGTAGTACTTACTGGCACAGCAACAGAAGCGAATTTAACCCAGACTGTGGCAGAGATGATGCAAGCACAACCAATAAATTTGGCTGGTCGTACCAGCTTGGGTGCAATGGCAGATCTTTTAAGTCATGCGGCATTGCTAGTTTGTAATGATACTGGTGTATCACATTTAGCAGCAGCTTTGCGAGTTAACAGTGTTGTGATTTTTACAAACTCTGATCCGAATCGTTGGGCACCGCTAGACCGCGATCGCCACCGTGTCTTGAGAGTAGGGGAAGAGACGTTCCACCGGAACGTCTGTACGGGAGATGAGGGAGCAATATCCCCCTCATCCCCCACTCCCGAAATGGTAATGACTGAGGTTTTCGACTTGCTGAAAAAGGAGGTAGCAAGTGTTACCTGATTGGCAGAATGTGCAAAGAGTTCTGGTGATGCAAGTAGGTAATCGGCAAGACTTAATGCAGACCATTCCTGCACTCCAAAAGTTGCGCCAATTGCTTCCCAATGCTGCCATCACTTTGATGGTTTCCTTGGATAGTAGCCAAATCGATTTACAAATGCCTTGGGTAGATGACCTTTTGGTCTATGAGGGCGCTGGGGCAAAGTTTGTCAATGCTGAGTGTGAATTAGCTTTGATTTCCCAGCTTCGCCAATGCGCTTTTGATGCAGCTGTGATTTTCACGAAACTTGCTTGTTCACCTTACCCCTTAGCTTATATCTGCTACTTGGCAGGAATTCCCATACGTATCGGTCAGTCGCAAGAGTTCGGCGGTGGAGTACTTTCCGAATGGGTAAAGTCACTGCCAAACGACCAAAGCGCAGTAGATCAACACCTCTTCTTACTGGAATCAGTATTTAGCAATTCGTTATGGCACAATTACGCATCCTCACCTGGCACATCCACGGCAGTTATCTCTACTACTTAACGCAAAGTCACCATCAATTTTACTTGCCTGTTAAAGTTGGACAACCTGAAGGTTATGGCGGTCGTTTGGGTGGCGTTCCTTGGTCAGATAACGTTCATGACGTTCTGGCGGAGGAAGTTAGAAATCTTCAGTTTGACTGTATTTTATTTCAGTCACGCCAGAACTACTTGGAAGACCAATACGATATTCTCTCAGAGTCGCAGCGACGACTTCCGCGAATTTACCTGGAACACGATCCTCCCAGGGAACACCCAACGGACACGCACCACATTGTAGACGATGCGGATGTGCTGCTGGTTCATGTAACGCACTTTAACCAACTAATGTGGGATAGCAACCGCACGCCGACTCGTGTGATTGAACATGGGGTGATGGTAACGGATGGTGTGGGCTACACGGGTGAACTAGAACGGGGACTGGTGGTAGTGAATGGTTTGCGATCGCGTGGTCGTCGTTTAGGTGTAGATGTATTTGAACGTGTCCGCCAAGAAATTCCTCTAGATTTGGTTGGTATGGGGGCAGAACAACTTGGTGGATTAGGCGAGGTGCCACATCATCAACTACCAGCATTTGCCTCACGCTACCGCTTTTTCTTTAATCCCATCCGCTACACCAGCTTAGGACTTGCCGTGTGCGAAGCGATGATGGTGGGTTTGCCAATAATTGGATTGGCAACTACAGAAATGGTCACGGTAGTGGAAAACGGAGTTTCTGGCTATGTCGATACCGATATTGAAAAGCTGATTTCCAGAATGCGCCAACTTTTAAACGACCCAACTGGGGCAAAAAAGCTGAGTCAAGGTGCGCTACTGACAGCGCAAAAACGCTTCAACATCCAAAGATTCAGCCACGACTGGAACGAAGCATTTAAATTCGTCATTGGTCATGGGTCATTGGTCATT
>CAZZXJ010000385.1:5789-6538 GCA_964657905.1 uncultured Stigonema sp. | reverse complement strand
AATGGCTTTATGCCATTGTAGAAAAAATCTCTTCTATCTTGCCGATCATCACCACAGATCATCAGCAGCAGCAGTTTCTGGGGTTCATAGGATAGCAGTAGCAATCAGAGAACTTTACGAAATCTGGAATATGAACATCAAGCAAACCCAAAAACAGAAACGTCTGCTAAAAATCAGCCTTGGGCAGGTAATCCCGTTGGCTTTGAAAATAGCAACTAGCCTACTAACACTCCATCATCCACCAATTGGGTGCAATGAAGTGAAATGGCAGGTCAAAGTTTATGATTTTGAAATTGAGCGTACTGCCAAGTCGTGCCATTTACCATCCAAACAAGTTGACTCAACGCTAATTTACTACCAGGGTAAATATTATACAGCAGGTTTGAATTGAATTGACGACATTGTAAGGGCGCGGAGACCGCGCCCCTACGGTTATATTGTGGTCTAAACGGATGAAATTCGTGGGAATTGCCTACCCTAATTACAGAGGTTCCGTAGTAAGGAGTAGGGGAATTTACTACTCCCTACTTACCACTTTCTTTATAAATCAGTAAATTCACTAATGCTAGAAATACGTTGTGGTGAATACACTCTCTACTTAAGTGTGTGAGCAGAGTGTAAAAAGTTGAAAGATAGACTCATTCGCAGTAGTCATGGTATCTGGACGCTTGGATGGTTATTAGTTTTGGCAGTTAACGGATTACTAGACAAAGCGATCGCCCTTGCGATAGGGGGAGTGGGGAATGGGG
>CAZZXJ010000385.1:0-5779 GCA_964657905.1 uncultured Stigonema sp. | reverse complement strand
AGAAATTACGGGAGCATCCCCCGCTACTCCCTATTCCCCACTCCCGTCCATACGTTCCGCCGGAACGTCTCTTCCCCAATTAAACGACGATCCAATGGCGCAAGTCACATCGGTTTCCCAACTCAAGGACGTACAACCTACAGATTGGGCGTTCCAAGCATTGCAGGCTTTGGTGGAACGCTCTGGCTGTATTGCATCAGCATCACACCAGGGGTAATTTATATCTTAGAACCTGGTCATACACCGAATAGCGATCCAATTACCATCGGTATAGTGCGGAGTACCTTTACTTTTTAGTCATGACTCATTATTAGAGTAAAATTGGCAAAGGGACTGTAGCAGGAGTGATTGGGCTGAGTGCAGGAAGAAATGATCGCCCTTGAACATCTGTAGTGAGAAAGCAGAATTTGTTTGAGCATGCCAGCCTTGGATCTCATTCCTACTGACCTCCTGATCTTGTAACCCACCAAAGGCAGTAATGGGGCAGTCGAGGGTTGGTTCTGGAGCATAAACGTAAGTTTCGAGAACGGCAAAATCTGCCCGCAGAATAGGGATAAGTAACTGCATCAGTTCGGTATTTTCTAATACGGCTTGAGGCGTACCGTTGAGGCGGCGCAGTTCCAAAAGAAATTCAGGTTCTGGTAGGGCGTGGATGGGTGGATTTGGATTGGGAATTTGCGGAGCACGCCTAGCAGAAACAAACAAGTGTACTGGACTCAGACCATATTCTCTGCGGAGTAGACGGGTCACCTCAAAGCTGACCAGTCCACCCATGCTGTGACCGAAGAAAGCGAATGGTTTGTCTAAGTATGGTAGGAGGACTGGGCCGATGGCACTAACAAGAGGTTCTAGCCGCGTGAATGGGGCTGACTTCATTTGGGTTAAGCGTCCAGGAAGTTCGATGGGGCAAACTTCAACAGTAGTGGGTAGACTGTCTGACCATGAGCGAAAAATCACAGAGCTACCACCAGCATAGGGGAAGCAAAATAAACGCACTGAAGCCTGAGGATTGGGTTTGGGGCATTTAACCCACGAGTTAAATATCTGTGTGTTTGTCATAATACTCCACTGCGTTTGGTTGTACTTTACATTGTTAGGACTTTTAACAACTAACAATTCCTTTTCCCAAAACACACTTCCTCGTAACGCTTACCAGCACTTTCCCAAGTGAATTCTGTTTCTACCAATTGTCTGCCGTTATGAGACAATTGAGAGCGTAACTGCGGGTTTTCAAATAGTTGACTAATGGCACAGACATACTCTGCTGGTTGATTTGCTCGTAACCCTTTTAGTGGTACATTTGCTTGATCCACGGCGAGTCCTTCTAAACCGCGATCGCTTGCCACCACTGGTACACCTGCTGCCATTGCCTCTAAAGTTTTATTTTTAATACCAAACCCTGTCCGCATCGGCACGACACAGATAGTTGCTTTATGTAGATATTCTACCATTGAAGGCACACCCCCAGTCACAGTAATTCCGGGTTGGTCTTGCAGTGCCAAAACCAAGGGTGCAGGACGAGAACCAACAATATCGAAAGTTGTATCAGGATAAAGTTTTTGGATTTCAGGCAAGACTTTGTTGCTGAAAAAGCAAACAGCATCAATATTTGCTAAATTATCCATTGCACCAATGAAAATTAAGCGGTGTCCTCCTGGATCGGTGGTGCGATTGGGAAATGAAACCAAATCTACGCCATTGGGAATGACTGTAATTTCACTGTTAGGGTTAAATTCTTGTAGTTGGACTCTATCTTCTTGTGTTGTGACCACCAGCGCCGAGAATTTAGAGCAGTAGCGTTGCTCGTAACGCCGTAAAAGTGGTAAATTGATTGTCTCTCTCAATCTATTTTCAGAAATGCCAGTTTCTAGCTGGTTGCGACAGCCACCGTAGACAGAACTATGAATATTGACTACGGTTTTTAGCTGTTTTTGAAAGTGCGATCGCACATAAATTTCATTTACGCTATGTTCGCAGGTAATGACATCGCATTTTCTCGCCTCCACGAAGACATCAACCCAGTTTTGCATCTCGTCTGAGTAGCGGTTTAACACACTCGGCGGTGTACCCTGTTGTAGAAATGTCATGAAGCGCTGAAACTTTATCAGCATTTTCTCTGATACACCTGAGTCAGGAGGGCGATTGAAAAGAACCAGGTTATCAACACAATCCCGTAAGTTTCCGATTTCTGTATCCGTAACATCAACCTCCCGTTGAGTTACTAAAGTGATAGCATGGTGTTGAGTCAGATACTTAAGTAAATTAAACGTCCTCACCTGAGTTCCTCCCCGCGTAGGCGGATAGGGAAATGTAGAAGATAACATTAAGATGTTCATGCTACTGATTATATGAGAGTCATATCAAAAACTGTTACTTCGGCACATATATTGGGAACTATTTAACTGTAACAAGACTAGATTTGTCAGTCAAAGAGAATGAGCAGTATGGAAAATTTCGGTATTTATACGCTTGCCAATGACGTTGTTTATGATGAATTAGTGGCATTGCTCAACAGTATTGAGGTGAATATTAGTCCAGATATTCCTGTTTGTATCATTCCCTATGATGAAAGATTAGCTCGGGTTAAGCAGGAAGTAAGTTCTAGACACAACGTTGCTCTGTTTGAGAACCAGGCATCAATACAACGCTGGGAAGATTTTGCCGATCAAGTCTGGAACAGTCATCCTCGGTCTAGTCAGAAAAAACAAACTTCTATCCAATGGAATAAAAAAAATAAATTAATGCGAAAAATGTCTGCATTTGATGGTAAATTTGAAAGATTTGTATTTTATGATGCTGATAGTTTAGCAATGAGTAATCTGCATAAGGTTTTAGATAAACTAGACAAATATGACTTTGTGTTTGATGACTGGGAACACGCAAAACCAACCGCCGTGGCAGCTTTCTACTTGTCAGTGGTAGAGCAAAAAATGTCTTTGCCAGAATCGGAAATCAGAAATAAAATACACTGTTCTAGTTTTTTTGGTTCAAAAAAAGGTATTTTTGGTGTTGAAGAGTTGGAAAAGCTAAAAAAACGATTGATAGAAGACAAGGAAGTCGAATGGATTAACGAATTTGCTTGGTGGTGTGATGCAGATTTATTTACTTACATGACTTTAAGGAGCGATCGCCCACTATTTAACTTTACACTCAGCACCAATGGTCAAGATAGAACTGGCAACTGTGCCAATGCAGATCTATTTGTGAACATTGATAATATTCTTTACAACCAACAGGGATTAAAACCAATTCATCGTCTTCACTATATGGGCTACTCTTCTATTGAATTTAACCGGTTGTCTCAAGGTGAAGAAGTTAATGTCCGCTACAAAGATGAGTTTTTACATTATCGGTTCTTGAAGCATCCAGAGCAAAGACCAAAGCAACTAAAACCGCCAAGTATTGCTGCAAAAACGAATCGATTCATCCAAAAAGCTGTGAATAAATTAAAGTAAATAACTACACAGATAGACGAAATAAAATCAAAGTATGTAAGTACGTTGGTGCAAATAAAATTAAATGTGTAAATAAATGTTAATAGTAACGCACCCTACCCTACATTCTCCCTGAAGATCCCCCAACTCCCCTTAAAAAGGGGAGTTGGGGGGGTCAAAGCCTTAATTGAACCGTATTGTCCTATAAGTAACTGGTGAGGACTGCTAATTGCTAATTGTTAATGGCTAATTGCCTAACTACGATTAGCAATTAGCCATTAACAATTAGCAGATTTTACCAATGCCAAAAGTTAGTATTTGCATTCCTACCTTTAATCGTGTTGACCTACTGCCTTTCGCCATTGAAAGTGTACTACAGCAGACTTATGAAGACTTTGAATTAATTGTTTGTGATGACGGTTCTCAAGACAGTACACCTGAACTCATGTCACAGTACATAGACAGCCGCATAAAATACATTCGTCATCCGCAGAATATTGGCAAAAGTAATAATATGCGCTCAGGCTTTGATGCTGCCAAAGGGGAGTATTTTATGAAATTTGATGATGATGATAGATTAACTCCAGATTTTATAGCACATACTGTAGTAATTTTAGATCAAGATAGCATTGATTTTGTCGGCACTGACCACTGGGTAATTGATATTAATAATGTCCGGGATGAGTCAAAGACTCAGGAAAACTCATATCGTTGGGGTAGGAATAATTTACCAGCAGGTGTTGTAGATAATTTATTGGAAGTTGTATTTGTTAAGCAAAGCTTTCAAATTGGCGCAACATTATTTCGTCGCCAAACCTTACAAGAATTGGGATTTATGCAACCCAATTGGCAAAATTGTGAAGATAATGATTTATTTGTGCGGCTGGCTTTAGCAGGTAAAAAGGGCTATTATCTACCAGAATTATTAATGGAATATCGCTTTCACGGAGAACAACGGGATTTTCATCGAGCAATTCGTTATCTACAAGATAAATTACGTTATTTGGGAAGTTATAAATTTGAGTCAGAGAAGCTAGAGAACGTCAGAGTCCGGCGTTATCAGGAAACGCAGTTATTGTTAGGATTGCGTTTGATTGAAAAGGGTGAAACGCAAAAAGGAAGAGAGCTAGTTTTGGCAGGTCAGTCTTTTTCTCCTGCTAAGGCGTTGACTGGTTTAGGGTTGTCGCTGTTACCAGTTAGGATGCGGGGTCAGGCTTTTGGTGTCCTGCGACGAGTACGGGGGTAGACAAAGGGGGAGCAGGGGAGGCGGGGGTAGAACAATAATATGGTTTTCCCTATGTTTGCTAAATCATTCAGCAACTATGCAAAGCTAACAAAATTTCCAGATTTGGGACAGATGAAGGTGCAATGGCACTAATTCTAGCTAGGATAAAAAAAGTGTGTAAATTATTGCCATTCAAGCTAAAGTAGTGCAGATTCATATACAGGTAAGGTTATCGGCATGGAAACGAAAGAGCTAAAGTTCCTACTAAAGTTATTGGGATGTGAGAATTATCGCTCAGGCCTTACTGCAAGCGGCTTTAAGGATTTTAAAGGTAAAGAAAAAATTTGTCGGGATTTGAGCGATCGCCAACTGATTGACTTTTCGCGCGAGATTGCTACAGTTAAGATTTTATCGCCCGGTCAAGACTTATTGAGCGATCCAGCCCAATCGCCGATCACAGATAAAGAATTTAAGGTGCTGGAGAAGATAGGTAAAGCCGAAAACAAAATCACCCCCAGCGAAATTAAATCCTCATCGCTAAAATCGGCTGAAAAAGAGGCGATATTAACAACCCTAAGTGAGCGGGGATTGATTGAAGCTGAAACCAAAATCAAAAAGGCTAAAGCTGAGGTATGGATTACCGAACGAGGAATTGAGTACTTGCGAGATGATTACGATCCCAAGGGAAATGCAAATCTCAACTTTGATCTACTGGGCGATTACCTGCGCTTTTTGCGGAAATATCTGCCCCCTAAGCCAAAGCAAGAATCTGATTCAGCAGCGACCAATGGCGAAGCCCCTGCTGGAAAGATTCTAAAAGTCTCTGACGAAGACATTTTACAAACTATCCAGAAATTGGATCAGGAACTCGGTACTGAAAATTATTTGCCAATCTTCCATGTGCGGCAAAAGCTACAGCCTCAGTTGTCACGGGATGAATTAGATAAGGCGCTATATCGTTTGGAAGAAGCTGAACGAATAGAATTGAGTGCGTTGGAAGAGCCAGGGGATTATACTCCTGAACAAATTGACGCTGGAATTCCCGAAGATGGCGAGGGTTCGCTGTTCTTTATCACGGTGGACTAGTACCGCAAGGCGGAAGTCAAAAGTCAAAAGTCAA
>CAZZXJ010000384.1:0-6554 GCA_964657905.1 uncultured Stigonema sp. | reverse complement strand
CCGCGCCCCTACGGTTATATTGTGGTCTATCCGACTGAAAGAAGCTGTAAACGCTACATTTCGCCCGTTTTGGCATGATCTCTCAGGTACATTTTCAAGCGAATGGCGGCTAGGCTTGTGCTTTTTTCCTGGAGTTGCGGAATTCGAGTATGAACTGTGTTTTTGCGCCTCACGCAAAGGCTTGAAATCTTTATTTAGCAATTTGCAGCACTCTTGGACAAGAAGTCGTACATTGAAAGGCGACTTTGGTTTGAAGTAGCCACCACCTGCCGATGTTGTCTAACTAGCGAATCGTAGCTCGGTCAGAGTATGCCTCTATATCGTCGGGATTCAACCTTATAGCTTGGCTAAGATCCGCAATCGCCACTTGGTCGTCATCTTTGCTTTCCTTTTCCTGAGCTTATTTATAGAAATCCTTGGCACTCATTTGAACCATAGTACTTTTGCTTGAGAAAGCGATCGCTCTAAAATTTCTCTTGATATCAAAGTTATTTTCCTTTTTAAGCGATCGTCAAGGTAGTATTCCCTGAATCAGCACATAATTACTTAAAGCCCGCTTCCACCCAAAGTCACCCGTGCCGCAAAATACCGTCTTATGGTCAACACCATCATCACCATTCAAAATTTAGGATTGATTATAAATAAAGTAATAGCCTGCAATTCCTACCTAAACTAAACGTGAGGCTTTACCGTATGGTTAACCCTGCGATCGCCATTCCCAACGCATTCAAAGTCAGTCACGAACAGTTCCAACAACTTGCTTTTGCTAACCGTGATTTAAGGCTAGAGAGAACTGCCACCGGAGAATTAATCGTCATGCCCCCGACTGGAAGCGACACGGGCTACCGTAATCTAGACATTGAAGGGCAACTTTGGTTGTGGAACCGTCAAACCAAGCTAGGGGTAGTGTTTGACTCTTCTACGGGATTTCACTTACCAAATGGTGCCGATCGCTCTCCCGATGCGTCTTGGGTTAAATTAGAACGATGGCAAGTACTTACACTTGAAGAAAAAGAAGGTTTTGCGCCTATCTGCCCAGACTTCGTTGTGGAACTGCGTTCTCCCTCTGACAGCATGGAAAAGTTGCGGGCAAAGATGAGAGAATACATGGAAAATGAAGCCCGTTTGGGATGGTTGATTGACCGGAAAAACCGCAAGGTCGAGATATACAGGCAAGGTCAGAATATAGAAGTATTAGATAATCCCTCCACTTTATCAGGAGAAGATGTGCTACCGGGATTTGTTTTGGACTTAACCGAGGTTTGGTAGCGATACCATGTCAGTTTGATTACCTAAAATTCCCGTAAAACTCAACCCCCAACTTTACTACCATTATGAAAGGCTACATTCAAGGACAAACAATTATTTTAACAGAACCTTTACCAGAAAACTTCTTTGAAGGTGAGGAAGTAGAGGTGATAATCAATATCATTCCAAAACAGAAGTATCCTTTCCCTACTTTTAAATTGGGAATCAAAGATGAGTATCTAAAAAGAGAAAAAATCTATGAGCAAAATCAAGATATTCTTTGATACAAATGTCTTGGTCTATGCTCATGATGAAACTGCCAGCTATCACATAGAATCTGCAATATTACTAAAAATGGCTGTCGAAAGACAGATTGAAGGTGTAATTGCTGAACAAAATATCATTGAGTTATACAGGATATTAACTAATCCTGCTGCTATGAGAGGTAATGTCTTAACTTCATCACAAACTAGAAATCTAATTGCAGGAACTTACTTAACTGGTGCTTTTGAAATCATTTATCCAAACCGTACCACCACAGAAAGAACGTTGCATATAGCCGTAAGTGGAAGTGTTATTTCAGCAAGAATCTTTGATATTCGGCTTGCTGCTTTAATCGAATGTGCAAATGTTGACTATTTTGCTACTTACAACATTAATGACTTTCATAACATCAGTGGCTTAAATCCATTAACACCAGCGGAAATTCTGGCAGAGTTACAATCATAGAGATCCAAAATTAAAGAAATTAGGAGTTTAGCAGTTAGCATCGTATTGGTTTATCAGCGATCGCCTGTTATGTTGTCAATAAGGTGCGAAAAGAATAATGCTTCCCACTACCTAGTTACGGCAGTTTTCAATTGAACCTGTGCCACATCATTGTCAGGGCGCGGAGACCGCGCCCCTACGGTTATATTGTGGTCTACTGGATAATGTAAGATACTGCATTTGTAGAAACTTATGCAGAATTGATAGCTAATACTGGGATAATCAGCACATAATTACTTAAAGCCTGCTTGCAACTCACCCATGCCGCAAGATAACGAAATCGCTGTTGAATTCCGCGATGTCACCTTTAGCCGCAACCATCGCCCTTTGGTGTCGAATCTCAATTTCACCATCAGCCGGGGAGAAGCACTTGTATTACTCGGACGCAGTGGGAGCGGTAAAACTACTACAATGAAATTAATTAATCGCCTCTTCACACCTACACAAGGCGAAGTGTTATTTGATGGCATTCCCACAACTCAATGGAATGAAATTAAACTGCGGCGCAAGATTGGTTATGTCATTCAAGAAACTGGTTTATTTCCCCATTTCACTGTGGAACGCAATGTGGGTTTAGTTCCTTCTTTAGAAGGTTGGAAACCCAAACAAATCAAAACGCGGGTTTATGAACTTTTGCAGCTTGTTGGTTTAGAACCAGAAAAATTTGCTCTGCGATATCCTCACGAACTTTCGGGAGGGCAAAGGCAACGAGTTGGTGTGGCGAGGGCATTAGCAGCCGATCCGCCAGTACTATTAATGGATGAACCCTTTGGCGCACTTGATCCAATTACGCGGTTAGAACTGCAACGAGAATTTAGGCACTTACAGCAGGAATTGGGCAAGACGGTTGTGTTTGTCACTCACGATATTCAAGAAGCTTTGGTTTTGGCATCGAGAATTGGGTTAATGCATGGGGGAGAATTGGTAGTGTTGGGTACAAGCGATGAATTTTTGCACTCCCAACATCCAGAAGCCCTTGCCTTTCTGCAATGTCTGAAACCCGCTTTATGAAATTTAACGACTTCTTTTTGATCAAATATGCCCCGGAAATCTTGCAACACACTCTGGAACATTTGTTGCTAGTAGCAGTTTCTATCGGTATTGCCATCCTCGTAGGCATTCCCTTAGGCATATTAATTACCCGCCAAAAGAACCTCCGTCAACCAGTTCTTGGCATTGCGAATATTCTGCAAACTATTCCCAGTCTGGCGCTGTTTGGCTTACTCATTCCTGTACCTGTCATCGGCGGAATTGGCACAAACCCGGCAATTTTCGCCCTGATTTTGTATTCACTATTACCGATAATTCGCAACACTTACACTGGTATTACTGGTGTCGATCCAGCTATCCGGGAAGCTGGGCGCGGGATGGGGATGACAGATAGACAATTGTTATTACAGGTAGAGATTCCTTTGGCGATGGGGGTAATTTTGGCGGGGGTGCGGGTGGCGACGGTGATTGGTATTGGCATTGCAACCATTGCATCGGCGATCGGTGCTGGTGGTTTGGGGGATTTGATTTTTCGCGGTATTTCAGCGGTGAACGATCAATTGATATTGGCTGGGGCGATTCCGGCGGCGGTGATTGCAATACTTGCTGATTTGGCTATTGGTTGGTTGGAGGGCAGGTTAACAGTTAAAGGTAAGTAGGTTCTGTTGTGGTTAACGAACCGCCAAGGCGCCAAGATCGCAGAGGAGGAAGAAGAGAGATAGATGAAGAGATTTTTGACTTTTTGCTTTTTAACTTTTGTTTTAGTATTGGGCATCGCCAGTTGCAACCCTAACTCAAGTAGTAGGGGTGGTGGTGATATTGTCGTCGCGTCGAAAGGTTTTACTGAGCAAGATATTTTAAGTGAACTTTTAGCACAACAAATTGAAGCGACAACTCATTTAAAAGTTAAGCGTCTTCGTTTCACTAGTGCTTTGGTTACTCATCAAGCGATTACTACTGGCAAAATTGATGCTTATATTGAGTATACGGGCACAGCTTTTACTGTTATTCTCAAACAAAAAGTCATTAACGATCCAAAGGTAGTTTACGAAAAGTTAAGGCAAGCTTATGCCCAGAAGTTCAATCTAGAAGTGATGGAACCGTTGGGCTTTGAAGATACTTTTGCCATGATTGTACGGGGTGAAGATGCAAGGCGTTACAATATTAAAACTCTCTCTGAGGCTGCTCAGTATACACCCCAATGGCGCGGTGGTTTCGGCTACGAATTTATAGAACGAGAAGATGGTTTTCCTGGATTGGCTAAAACTTATGGGTTACGCTTTGCCCAATCTCCTCGCGTCATGGATTTGGGATTAATTTACCGGGCGATATTGCAAAAGCAGGTAGACATGATAAATGGTAATTCCACTGATGGGCAAATTTCTCGCTTGGGTTTGGTGGTGCTAAAGGATGATTTGCACTATTTTCCACCATACGAAGCAGCAACCATTGTGCGTCAAGAAACTTTGAAAAAGTATCCTAAATTAAGGCAAGCGATCGCCCAACTTGTCGGACGAATTTCCGCAGACGATATGCGGCGATTGAACTATTTAGTTGAGGGCGAGTTACGTGATGTTAAAGATGTTGTTAGGGAATTTCGCCTCAAATCGGGTTTAGCCTCACAATAAACATCGCCATACGTTTGAAAGTTCGCTCTCTAAAGAATCATGTGGTCTAGTACAGCACGGTACGAAATGGCAGTTACAATTAATGAAGTCTATGGCTATAGGACTCGACGACTATGCGAATTAAGCAAATTTCCGTCTATGGCTTATTTGAAATTTTTGACCATGTGATTCCGTTAAACATAGATGAGCGGATCACTATTATTCATGGTCCAAATGGTTTTGGAAAAACAGCGATATTAAGAATTTTGAATGGATTTTTTAACTCCCAATACTCAGAATTGCGAACCATCCCGTTTAGAAACTTTCGAGTTGAGTTTGATGATAGTAGTAGTGTTGAAATAATAAAAAATGCTGAGAAGAGAGAGGAGTCAGAGAAGAATCATATTGTTTTCAATTTTAATAAGCCTAATTCAAAGGAAGTTTCTTTTTCCCCAAAGCCGATGAAAATCCGCCCTGGCATAGAATTTCCCATTAGTATTTTAGATGACATAATACCAGAATTAGAACGAATAGGTACTCGAAAATGGCTGTACATTCCCACTGAAGAAACACTTTCGTTAGAAGAGGTGATAGAGCGTTTTTATAATTCATTGCCCTCAAATTTATTTCCTCCAAATATGAGTTTGCAAGAGGAGTCAGAGTGGCTAATAAAATTGAAGAGTAGTATTCATATTCGCCTCATTGAATCACAACGTTTGCTTAACTTTATTCCTAATCGTTCTTCCAGACCGTATCATGGAAAAACTTCAATGTTGTCAACTGTGTCCGCCTATTCTGATGAACTTGCTAAGCTTATGCAAGATAAATTTAAGGAATACGGTACGACATCCCAATCTCTTGACAGAACTTTTCCCATAAGGGTGGTGAAGCAACAGCCATCACCAGATTTGACAGATGAACAGCTTCGTCATCAACTAAACGAACTTGAAGCGACTCGTTCTCGTCTCATAGAAGTAGGTCTTTTGGATAAAGATGAAGATTCAGAATTTCAAATCCAGCCTCAAGATATAGATGAAAGCACAAAAAATGCGTTGTCGGTATATGTTGAAGATGTAGAAAAGAAGCTGAGCGTTTTTGCTGAAATAGCAAGCAAGATCGATTTATTAAGGAGGATTATTAATAATAAGTTTGCCTATTCCTACAAAGAGATATCCTTTAGTAAGGAGAAGGGATTCATTTTCACAACACGTTATAATTCTCCCTTATTTAATTCAAAAAGTCTTTCGCCTACAGATTTATCATCTGGTGAGCAACATGAGCTAGTTCTTCTGTATGAACTATTATTTAAGGTCAAATCTAACTCCTTAGTCTTAATTGATGAGCCTGAATTATCGCTTCATGTAGGATGGCAGATTCAGTTTCTAAAGGATTTGCAAGAAATCACAAAGCTTACAGACTCAGATGTTCTCATGGCTACTCATTCACCAGATATCATTCAAGAACGCTGGGATTTGACGGTTGAACTGAAAGGACCAGAAAAGTGAGAGATTTGCTTTCAGTTGACCGTGTTGCTAACCAAATTCGATTAAGGCGAAGCATTTATTCGGGAACTTTTTTATTGGTCGAAGGTGGTTCCGACAAAACTTTCTACGAGCGCTTTGTTAATAAATTAGCTTGCGAATTAGTTATCGTTTCGGGAAAACCCTCCAGTAAACTGCGTGTTATTACCGTTTTGGAAATTTTGGAGAAATCAAGTTTTCAGGGAATGTTAGCAATTGTCGATGCAGATTTTGACCGCCTTGAAAATTTGGTGTACAGCAGCCCTAATCTGCTCCGCACCGACACTCATGACCTTGAAACTATGCTGCTCAACTCGCCAGCATTCAACACAGTAGTCGCTGAGTTTGGTTCTGAAGAGAAAATTGCTCAGTTTAATCGAGACGTAAGATTAGCATTACTCGAAACTGGGATGTCAGTGGG
>CAZZXJ010000383.1:174-6557 GCA_964657905.1 uncultured Stigonema sp. | reverse complement strand
ACGGAAACTTTGCTACTTCAGTTGAGTTGATTTGTCAGGACACCTATTCTTAGTAATGGTACGAGTCTCGTTGAGAGTCGCTTTTGAAGCGCGATGTCTTAGACATACGCACCATGCAGCGTCTACGTACTTTCACTACCCCATAATCAACTAATCTTTGAGTGCGATCGCCATCCGGAACCCCAGTGCATCCAAGAACTCAATTAGAGCGTAAATTTCAGCACCTCCAGTTTCTGACAGTATTTTGTCGAGTTTTTCATAGTGCTGTTTAGCTTTTTCTGAGAGATTATTCATCTGCTGACGCGCATCCACAACATCTTTAAGTGCTGATCGCAGCAGTTCAGGTTCAGGACCAACTTCATCCAATTCCAAAAAAGTCTCGATATATGCAGCCGCTTCTTGGTGGTCTTTAAGAGATGAAATCAGGTATTCACGGTAGCTCCTACTTGTCGGAGTTTTTACGTCTTTCATAGTCTCGACCATATTCCCTAGCTCTTTGAATGTCCTGTTCTTGACTACTTTTATCTCCACCACAGAGGAGAAGTACTATTGTTGATCCTATTTGCCGAAAATAGACGCGGTATCCTGGAGCATAATTAATTTTTAGCTCACAGACTCCTTCTCCAACTGAGCGATAGTCTCCTAAATTACCTGACTCAACTCGCCTAAGCCTGTTTCTAATTTTAGCCCTGGCTGTTATATCTAGCAGAGAGTCAAGCCATTCTTCAAAAGGGCTATTCCCGTCTGCTGCTAGGTAGTTCTTAATTTCTCTCGGTTGGACTTCCACACTTTGATTGTAAACGCTTCATGGCTTAATTTACTTGAAAGCGTCCCTTAAGAATTCACTCTAGGGAAACTCGCATTCTCAAGCCAATCACGCGATTGCTGCGGCGTACATAGCTTCACAAGATGCAAGCCCTTTAGGTTGAAGCAACGCGAAAGCACCCTAACTACCCCATAATCAACTAATCTTTGAGTGCGATCGCCATCCGGAACCCCAGTGCATCCAAGAACTCAATCAGAGCGTAAATTTCAGCACCTCCAGTTTCTGACAGTATCTTGTCGAGTTTTTCATAGTACTGTCTGGCTTTTTCCGAGAGATTATCAGACTGACGACGCGCATCAATAACATCTTTGAGCGCTGAGCGAAGCAGTTCAGGTTCAGGACCAACTTCATCCAATTCCAAAAAAACTCCAATATAGCCAGCAGATCTTTCGGGGTCTTTGAGAGATGAAATCAAGTACTCTTGGTAGCTGCTACTTGTTGGTGCTTTCACGTCTTTCATAATCTTTCCAATATTCCTTAGCTCTGTGAATATCCTGTTCTTGACTGCTTTTATCTCCTCCACAAAGAAGAAGTACTATTTTTGAACCTATTTGACCAAAATAGACGCGATACCCTGAACCATAGTCAATTTTAAGTTCACAGACTCCTTCTCCAACTGAGCGATAGTCTCCCAAATTGCCAGATGCAACTCGCTTCAGCCTCTTCTCAATTTTATCTACGGCTCTAGTATCTCGCAAACAATCAAGCCATTCTGCAAAAGGGCAAGTCCCGTCTGCTGCTAGGTAGTTCTGAATTTCTCTAGGTTGGACTTCCACACAACGATAGTAAACACTTCATAGCTTAATTTACTTGAAAGCGCTCAAGTAGATGAAAATTCACTTAGTGATAGTTAGCTGAATTTTGGGTTAAATATACTGATGCGAACACCTATTTCCAGAAAAACCCATGCATAATCTAGATGTTTCTGCGGTCAAGTCAGGAGCAACACAACTTATACAGTGACAACACGGACAGTAAGAGTGCGTGAAGTGTTCCATAGCTTTAAATGTTCCTAGCTTGGCAGTAAATTCTGTAGCTTGTGTGGTTACATTTGTTGTCTGATTTGCACAGCCTGCTATTAAGAAGACAGTAATACCTAGAATTGCACGCATACTTGAACTTCATAGCTTTAAAAGCCTGAAACGCTTAATTCATGAGAATTTCCAACATATTATCAGTTACGAAACTAATTTAAGATGAGAATTTGTTGAATATTTTTGCTTTTTATCTTTATGAAAATATTAAGAATTCAATATTAATACCTGACTTTGACATCATTTGATAGTTGTGTTAAATTTTTCTAAAGAAATTAATTTTTATTTTTTGTAAATCAAGTAAGAATTTTGTAGAAAAAATTTCTTTTTTTTAATAGTTCTCTGGTGGAAAAGTGGGAAATGTCCGCATTAAAATTTATTCGACAAGCTTCTCGCAATCGTTTTATCAAGCGATTTTTAAAATTTCACATAGCAACTCTGCTTTTATTAGGCATAGTTGTATTTTTTAGCATTATCATTACAGAATGGTTTGCTGGTGAAGACAGAATCAGTATAATTTTTGCACAGCTTCAAGCTTTCCAAGAAAACCCACCAATATGGCTAGAAGTGCCAATGGTGAACAAAAAATATTTGCTAGCACCCACTTTGGCGCTATTTTTAACTGTGTTGGTGGTGATGAAAATTTCTCCTCAACCTCGTGTTTGGTCGCGGCAGATCGTGATAGGAATTCTAATCATTTTAAATTTGCGGTATATTCTGTGGCGATCGCTTTCTACCTTGAATGTTGCAGATCCGCTAAACGGGCTGTTTAGCCTGGGGTTGTTCTCCCTAGAAATGTTAGTACTACTCGGTAGCACTATCCAGCTATTTTTAATGCTAAACGTTAAAGATCGCCACCGCGAGGCAGACAGGAATTCAATAGCTGTTATTGATGGCAGTTTCACCCCCTATGTTGATATTTTAATACCAACATATGATGAACCTATTTTTATACTGCGTCGTACGGTTATCGGTTGTCAAGCTCTAGAGTATACCAATAAAAAAATTTATCTCCTTGACGATACCCAACGTTCAGAAGTAGAAAAATTGGCTCAAGACTTGGGGTGTGAGTATATAACGCGACCAGATAATCGTCATGCTAAGGCAGGAAATTTAAATCATGCGATCGCCAAAACCAATGGTGAGCTAATTGTTATTTTTGATGCCGATTTTGTCCCCACTAAAAACTTTCTCACTCGCACTGTTGGCTTCTTTCAAGATAAAAAAGTTGCCCTGGTACAGACACCTCAAAGCTTTTATAACGCTGACCCGATAGCTCGTAATCTTGGCTTAGAAAATATTCTCACCGGAGATGAAGAAGTGTTCTATCGGCAAATTCAGCCGATGAGGGATGCAGTCGGCAGTGTAATTTGTTCTGGGACTTCCTTTGTTATTCAGCGTAGTGCATTAGCTGCAGCTGGAGGCTTTGTCACAGATTCTTTATGTGAGGATTACTTCACTGGAATTCGTTTATCTGCCCTCGGCTACTGCTTGATTTATTTAGATGAAAAATTAAGCGCTGGTTTAGCAGCAGAGAATATTGCTGCCTATGCAACTCAACGGTTACGATGGGCGAGAGGGACAATGCAGGCATTTTTCATTAATTCCAATCCTTTAACTATTCCTGGACTAAGCCTGATTCAAAGGTTAGCTCATTTAGAAGGATTGCTGCATTGGTTTAGCAGCATTTCCCGCGTTTATTTTCTCTTAATGCCGTTAGCTTATTCATTTTTAGGTGTAATTCCTATCCGAGTTACAACAGCAGAATGGTTATATTTTTTCTTGCCTAGCTACTTAGTAGGCTTTGCTGTATTTGCTTGGTTAAATTATCGCTCACGTTCAGCTTTACTATCTGAGATTTATTCCCTATTACTGTGTGTTCCTTCAGCATTGACTGTGATGCGAGTCATGCTGAACCCTTTCTCTAAAGGGTTTAAAGTCACACCCAAAGGAAAAGTAAGCCATCGCTATATTTTCAACTGGAACTTAGCCTTACCCCTAATTATTTTATGGCTCGCTAATGCTTACAGTTTGTGGCGAATTTCAGGAATATGCTTGGCGAAATATGCTTGCACAGCCACAGTTCTGCCAGAAATTGCCCACCAAATTCAAGGTATCAGCTTGGGTGGGCTGTGGAGTGCTTATAATTTGATCATGATTAGCATTGCCCTGTTGATTTTGCTAGATGTACCCAAACCAGATATATATGAATGGTTTGATTTGCGGCGAGTTGTACGGTTAAGTGTTGGTGAACAGAGTGTTTGGGGGGTGACTACAATCATTTCTGAAGTAGGCGCTGAAGTAGCTCTGACTCAAGTTCCCATTGGTTTATGCAAAAAAATGCCTGTAAAACTAGAAATTGCGGAGGAAAATTTACAGATTGATGCAAATATTATTTGCACTCTCTTGAAAGATGAATTTCTTACAGTACGAGTGAGGTTTGAATCCATGAGTTTGAATCAAAACCGTCGGTTGGTAGAAATGTTATTTTGTCGTCCGGGACAGTGGAAGCGCAACAAAGCACCAGGAGAGTTGTATTCGCTGTTGCTGATCTTGAGAATTTTACTAAAACCACAAATTTTGTTTGATAGAAATGTTGATGTGAGAGCGATCGCAGTTTCTAAAGTCTAAGGTTTTACTGATTTTAATATTGAGTAATAGTTGTCCTTATAAACGACATTTGCCTGAGACTTGAACTTTTTTTCAATTCCCTTTCGCAATTGGGCTGAAGGATTTAGTAAAAACACATTGGTAAATCCCTGAGGAATTTTGGGAAGATTTTTGTCCTTCACTAACTGAAACCTTACTTTTTGATTCAAAAGATAGCTAAGAGAAAAAACATTTCCATAATTAATGCCAAAAGAATCACTCATCAAAAGTGGGCTATTTGCCTGATTAATGATTTTGGCAACTTGTGGGTTCCCATAGCTAACAACTTTACTCCACCAAGTTTCTGCCTGGGAACTTACGCCACAAGAAACCACGCCACCTATAATCACTAGTACCATGATAGTTTGCCAGATTTTACGGCGTAACAAACTTCCGTTGTATAGCTGATTAGCTAACAGGTAAGCAACAGCAAGTTGAATACCTAAATAAGAAGGCATTAAATATCGGGCGGTAAGTGACCGCACACCCCCTAAAATGAAATCTGGCAGCATGAGAGGAAGTGCTGGCACTGCAATTAAGGTGACGATAAACAACCAGACTTGTGGATGAGTTGTCCGACAAAGAAAATAAATTGAATATGCTACCAGGATTAAGAAAATTGGCGTGATTAAATAGCTGAAAGGATTTTCAAAGCCAAAATCTAAATCAAAAAAAATCCGGCTGTTCTGCATGAGCCAAGATTGTATTAAAGTTAGCAAGGGCAACTTCATCGCTGTCCAGCCTGTTGTGTTACGAACTTGGGAAAAGTTAGCTAGCACAACTACAATCCAAGGCGTGAAGGCTAAAAAAGCCGCAAGCGTAGCTAAGGAATAAGCTTTTACTGTCTTAGTCCAGCGGTGCTTTGTCATTGCAGTTACATAAATTCCATGGGCAACTGCCACAAATCCACTTAATAAGAATGTATAGAGACTGAGTGCCAAAGTTGCTGTATAAATTCCCCAAGTAAAGATGCGCTCAGACTCTAGCTGTCGTGTTGATTCCAACCGCATGGCTCGCAGCAGTGAGGCACTGGATAGTAATATGGTGACTACCCACAGCATATATTCTCGTGCTTCTTGGGCGTAGATCAGGTGAATTGGAGAGATTGCTATGAGTGCGATCGCCAGGTATGGTAGCGATAACGGTACCGTAAATAATTCTCGGCATAGCCAATAAACGCATGGGAAAACTAGCAAGCTGATCAATGCAGACAAACTTCTGATCGCCGTCACAGAGTTGCCAAAGATTTGCACCCAAAATCTGGCTATTACATAATAAAGTGGTGAATGTTGTGGGTCTTCTATTGCTAAAGATTTAATTGTGTCGCTTAAACCTTTTTCAGGATTGGGACGCTGGAACTTGGCAAAAGCTTCCCTAGTAATAATATGACCGTTGAAGATTTGCTGCTTCACTTCAGCAGTTGTGTAACCAGAAATCCGTAAGGATGTATAGGTTTCATCATGCCAGTAAACTTTGCCGTCGAGGTTAAGGAAGCGAAAAAATACACCCACCACCAACACGACGATAATTAAAAACCGCAACCAATTTGGAGCAAGTTTGAGATGCCGCATAGCTAGGTTTCTCAAGAAGTTGTAGAACATCACCCAGTCAAGCGATCACATTACCTGTCTTAGTTTGTCAGATGAAATGTAAATCTGTGAACAAGACTATTACAGGTAAAATTTGCCTGAAAAACTGTTCATTTTTAGAATAAACAGCTAACACAACAGCATACCGCGAAGCTTAGAGCTACGCTACATATCCTTGAGCCAACAGTTGCGATCGCTTACGGTAGACTGTGGTTAGCTGTGAGGCTTTGGGTTACAGCACGATTATCGGGTGACCACCATATAATAGGGCGGGGGGACAGGGCG
>CAZZXJ010000383.1:0-164 GCA_964657905.1 uncultured Stigonema sp. | reverse complement strand
GAACCGTATTGGGGTGACAGGGCGGGGGGACCCCGCCCCTACAATGTGGTCAATGGAATTGAAAACTGTTGTAATTAAATTTATGCCCTGATTCAGAGAATCAGTATTGAGGTAATATCTATGGTGAGCTTAAAATTGACAGTTGAGCAGGTCATTGAATTAGT
>CAZZXJ010000382.1:0-6559 GCA_964657905.1 uncultured Stigonema sp. | reverse complement strand
TATGCCCTATGCCCTATGCCCTATTTCTAGATCCAGAAAATTTAGATCGTGATGTGTGGGAATCTCCCGTTATAATGCCTAAGGCATTTAACGAGAGATAATGTCAATTTATGGCTCCATTGGTTGCAAACTACTACTTGACCTATCGCTGTAATGCCCGCTGCCACTTTTGTAATATTTGGGCATTAGAACCTGGACAAGAAGCGGATTTTGAGACAATTAAGCATAATTTGAACGATTTACGTCGCTTAGGAGTTAAGTATGTGGATTTCACGGGTGGTGAACCCCTCCTACGACAGGATGTCGGGCAGATTTATGTAGAGGCGAAACGTCAGGGTTTTTACACCTCCATGACGACGAACACGATTTTATATCCGAAGAAAGCCAAGGAAATTCAGGGTTTGGTAGACTTTTTAAATTTTTCCTTGGATGGTCCGGATGCGGAAATTCACGATCACTCGCGGGGGGTGAAAATTTTCGACACCTTGGTGGAATCGGTAGCGATCGCCAAGTCTCTAGGAGAATTCCCAGTACTAAATCACACCGTCACCGCCCAAAATTATGGGCGCATTGATGAAGTGGGAGAATTGGGCAAAAAATTGGGTGCTCGGGTTTGGCTGAACCCTGCCTTCACCGCCCATGAAAACTACAACTCCAATAAGAATCCCACCCCGGAAATGGTAGCGGCAATAGAAGCTACTGCGAAGAAATATAAAAATGTCGGCTACAATAAGGCAGCACTGGCTTTTATTGAAGCTGGAGGCAATGATACTAAAAATCCTCGCTGTAAAGCGGTGGATGCTGTCATTGCGATTTCTCCTAACGACGAACTGCTGCTACCTTGTTACCACTTTGCCCAAACTGGAGTTCCCATTAATGGGCGGCTGTACGAACTTTATCGTGAGTCGGAAGAGGTGGAAAATTACCGCCAATCTCAAGGTAAGCTCAAGGTGTGTGAGGGTTGCACAGTTTGGTGTTACCTGATACCCAGCTTCTTTATGGGTGTAGATAAATACTGGTGGTTGAATCAAGTAACCTATGCCAGCGAATTCCTGGCCCGAAAACGATTCTTACAACGAGTTTGATCCGCTAAACTCCTTGTTTTCTGAACTATCGGCAAATGAGGAGTTAGTGGAAGAGGCATCACATTCCATGCCTCTTCCATCTCGGTTTCAAGGTCGCAGACGCAAAGCTGCTCTAGTTTTGACTATAGTCTGGAGTGGCACAGTAGCCCTGCATTTAGTTTCTTGGAGTTTTTTGTTTGTCATCGGAGTGACTACCATAATAGGGATTCACGCCTTTGTGGTGGTGTTTGCTAAACCCCGCCAGCCAGCCTCAGAAATGCATGGGGATTGGCCCTATGTATCCTTGTTGGTAGCAGCAAAAAATGAGGAAGTGGTCATTGGCAACTTAGTCAAAAATCTTTGTAGTTTGGAATACCCAGAAGATCGCTACGAAGTTTGGATAGTTGACGACAACAGCACCGACAGCACACCCCAGTTGTTGGCAGAACTGGCAAAGGAATACGACCAACTAAAAGTGCTGCGACGGGAAGCCCAAGCAAGTGGAGGAAAGTCTGGGGCATTGAATCAGGTGTTACCGCTCTCTAAAGGTGAAATTGTGGCGGTGTTTGATGCTGATGCTCAGGTTGAAGCAGACTTGCTAGTGCGCGTAATACCTTTGTTTCAAAGAGAAAAAGTGGGGGCGGTGCAGGTGCGAAAAGCGATCGCCAACAAGAACGAAAATTTTTGGACAAAGGGTCAAATGGTAGAAATGGCAGTAGATACCTTTTTCCAGCAACAAAGGACTATCATTGGTGGCATTGGTGAACTGCGGGGCAATGGTCAATTTGTCCGACGAGAGGCGCTCAATAGTTGCGGTGGCTGGAATGAGGAAACTATCACCGATGATTTGGATCTGACAATCCGCTTACATCTAGATAGTTGGGATATTGAGTGTGTCTTCTACCCAACGGTAGAGGAAGAGGGGGTAACGAGCGCCAGCGCTTTGTGGCATCAGCGCAGCCGATGGGCAGAAGGCGGGTATCAGCGGTATTTGGATTACTGGGATCTAATTCTCAAAAACCGTATGGGTACGCGGAAAACCTGGGACATGTTCATGTTTATGCTGATTATGTACATCTTGCCCACGGCGGCGGTGCCAGATTTATTAATGGCGCTCACACGGCATCGTCCACCAATGTTAAGTCCCGTGAGTGGCTTGACAGTTACAATGTCAATGGCGGGGATGTTTGCTGGTCTAAAACGGATACGTCAAGATAAGGAATTTAAACTTTCTACATATTTCCTGTTGCTCCTCCAGACACTGCGTGGTATTTTATACATGTTTCACTGGATAGTAGTCATCAGCACTACTACTGCCCGCATGTCAGTCAGACCAAAACGGTTAAAGTGGGTGAAAACTGTACATACAGGGAGTAAAGAATTATGAATTATGAATTTTCTTATTCATAATTCATAATTCGTCATTCATAATTTCTGCTTCATCTTCCCAATCAGGTGTGGTCACGGAGTTGGGTGATTCTTTCTCATCTGTGAATCTGATGATTTCCCCGTCGAAGAAGTGCGCTAGACGTTGAGCGGCGATCGCCACTTCATCCGTTTCCCAATTAGCAGCAGGTAATCCCTGTTGCGATCTGGGCTGTATCGTAGCACTATCTATTTGTGACTCCGTTTTTGCGGTTGCTGTTTTGGCACTTTTGGCTCCTGGAGGGGAAGGACCAATCTGGTTGTTGTAAGTAGGAGTATTTTGGTTAGCTTGAGGAGTAAAGTTCTGGTTGTTGGTCGTTTGATTGAGCGGTTGTTGAGGAGGAGTAACGTTCTGTTTATTGGTCGTTTGAGTAGACGGTTGCTGAGGAGGAGTAACGTTTTTTGGGACTTGTTGAGTTTCATTTAGAGGAGGAGTCTTAGACTGGTTTGAAACAATGCTCACCTTCAGTTTTTGTTGGTTAACTTTGACAAAAGCGGCTTCTAGATCCGCCACTTTGTTGCCCGAAGCCATCTTAACCAACTTTTCTGGCATCCCCACCTGAGCAACACCATAGTTGATACTTAACAAGCGTCCGTGTTGTTTAAAAAAAGCTTTACTTAGTGGCTGTGATAGTGATTCCACAACCTGTTGCCAAATTTGTTCCAGTGCTTGAGAGGAAGAATCTACCTCTTCGTTTCTTTCTGATGTAGAGGAAGTGGGGGGAGATGAGGGAGGTGGGGGAGACGCGGAGAACTTCACCGTGTCCTGTTCAGCTTGTCTGATCGTCGCCCCGTTGTCAGATGTCTGAGGGGTTGGCGATACCTTCGGTATTTCACGGTTTGTTAGTGACCTGTTTTCCTCTGGATTTTGAGGCGACGAAACTGCGGGTGGCGAAACCTTAGGCGTCCAAACCGCACCCCTACTATCAAGCTTTGCAGTAATATTTGCTGAGGGTAACAATCCTAGTAATGTTACCTCTAACCATAAACGTGGCTGGGTAGTGTTTTTCAGTTGCACTTCAGCGGTTCGCAACTGTTGTTGTCCCACCAAAATTGTACTCATTTCCAAGTGTTGGGCGAAATCAACGAGTTCTTTCCAGGTATTGTGAGTACAAGTAACCAAATCGTTCCGGCTAGGTGCCGTGAGGGCAATGAGTAAATCGCGGTAGAATGCGGCGAGATTCTGGAGAATAGTGAGAGGTTCCCGACCACGATCTAGAATTGTGCGTATGCAGGAAAGAACAGCTTCGGGGCTGTCAGAGGCGATCGCCTGCAAAAGTAAGAGCAAGTCCCGTTCGCTTACCGACCCGACTAAATCCCAGACTCGATCTGGCGTCACTTCATCTGACAATAAACTTAACTGGTCGAGGAGACTTTCCGCATCCCGCAATCCTCCCTGAGCAATTTGGGCTACCAAGGTGACGGCTTCGTCCGTAATATTGATGTTTTCTTGAGAGGCGATCATACTTAAATGCTTCACCATCGCTAAGAGGGCGATCCGGCGAAAGTCGAACCTTTGACAGCGAGAAATAATCGTTGGTAGCACCCGTTGCGCGTCAGTTGTTGCCAGGACAAATACTACGTGCTTGGGTGGTTCTTCTAGTGTTTTTAATAACGCATTAAATGCTTGCGTACTGAGCATATGGCAGTTATGAAGGCAAAGCCCGTTAGCCACAAAGTTGTGATTATCTGCCACTTCAATGTCATATACCCTCTCGACCCCCCCAACCTTTACCGATTCAACCCGCTCTAAACTGGTAGTCCATATCAGGGATTGAATACTGTTTGAGGTCTGCCTACCATTTTCTACTGATGCCTGCGCCCATATTGATGTAGTAGTATGTCTTGTCTCCGTAACTTCTGCTGTCAACCCTTTTGGTTGGATAGTCAATTTCTGTAAGCCAAGGGATGAGGATTTGATTTTCTTAGAGGGTTCCACATCCACAATGACAGGGGATAGTATCCTCATTCCTTCTTTTACGTTTAGTGCTGGTATCCATCCCTGGTCTGTTCTGATTAGATGATTGCCAGTACACCTGATTTCATGGTTAGTTGTCTTGATGACGAAGGTTTGACGTTCACCTTGGTCTAACCACCTGAGAACTTTTTTAAATTCCCACTTCAGCGATGAGTCGTTGTAGCTAAGAACGTTTTTTCCTTGGATGTTGGGATTATCAATCCGCATTACTCCCTCACGCAGAAGCACCAACGAGTCTCCCGTCAGGCACTCATCTATGACATATACTTTGTAGCGACACTGTACTGGGGCAAACTGTGCCTTTTCTATAATATCTCTGACGTTTTCGACACCAGTGTTGCTAGCAGCGTCGATTTCTGTAACATCTAAAGAGTAGCCCTTAGTGATTCCCAAACAGACAGCACAGACGCCACAAGGTTGAGGTGTAGGTTTGTCACTTTTGAGACAATTGAGTGATTTTGCTAAAATGCGGGCGCTAGAGGTTTTCCCCGTTCCTCTGGGACCTGTAAACAAATAGGCAGGTGCAATTTTGGCAGCGCGGATAGCATTGGTGAGGGTGGTGGCGATCGCTTCTTGCCCCACCAGTTCAGCAAAACTCTTTGGGCGGTACTTGTGGTGCAGGGGTTGGTAAGACATGGATTTAAGAGTTCAATGCCTTTGGGGTGAATCAGTCGCACCCAATCGAGTTTGGTATTTAACTATTTTAACTTAAAGGCATGGCTTGTGGTTATTTTCATCCCCTACTCAAAACGCGACAAGGGAGAGGTGTTCACAAATCCTGTACGGATTCCTATATTTCTAGTACAAGATGGCAGAAATAAAGCAACCATTCAACAAGAGCGCGAAAAGCTGATGCTCTAAGCTTTTTTAATTTTTAATTTCATGGGAGCGGTACTAGGAACTTCTTAACGAATTAATAGTCTAAAATATTAACAGCACTTTTGTGTAGCAGTGTTAACTTGAAGATATGAGTACAAGCTAATTCCCATTCCAGATCAGGCAGCAACAATCGAGCAATATCAAGGCAGTGTGTCCCAAGGTTTGGAATCATGGTCTGCGGGAGCGCAAAGATAGGAAGTGCTTGGCGGCGGGAGTATGTCAAAATTTGAACAAAACCAATTTTTAAGGGTGCAGTAGATGCTCCAGCGGCTTATTCAGTGGCTCAGAAAGTTTTTTCAACGCTTGTTTGGCGCAAAGCCGACTCCAGCAAAAGCTGGGGTTTATGTTCAAAAAGAAGTGCCTCCACCTCTGAATGATACAGATTTGGAATTTCTGTTTATGGAACTTTTGGAAGGAGTGCATCAGGCACGAGGACAAGCGTGGGCACAGAAGTGGCTGTATAATATTGAACACCGGATTTCTCCTGAACGCTGGGTGGAGTGGTTAGAAAAGTTTGGCGGAAGATTGCTAGCAGCATCAACACCAAATAATGAGGTTGCTTCCCGAATGGTGCTACTGGGTGAGTTGGGTGTTGGGGAAGTAGGAGACGTTGCCTATAATATTGGCATGCAGCTATTGACACGCAGAGGTGGCGATCCAATATGGGAGTATGAAGGACCAGATGCTGAACCAGCAACTTTTCCGACCGCACAAACCTCTGGCGAACATGTCGAAGCAGGAAATGTAGAAAACCCGACACAAGGAGAATTGCAAACCGTCACCGTAGAACAGTTATCTGTGATGTTGGAACACGATGAAAACTTACGGCTGCAAATTGCTCAACAGCTGGGAATTGAGACAGATGATCCACAAATAATTATGCAGGCATTGCTAACTCAATTCGATGCTACTAATGAGGAGCCAGAAGCCGGAAGTGAGGAGAAGCCAGTGCTGTAGGAGGAGCCAGTGCGCCTATACGGGTTTCCCGCTTCGGTGCAAACTTCTTTCTCCAGATTGCTCTCACCCCGACTGGCGTTCAGCAAAACCCCACTTATAAGGGGATGAAACCTGAGTATAGGGGTGTCGGAAAGTCAAAATTCAAAAGAAAGATAAATTCAATTTTTCTAGGATCTTTTATGATTGCCTTTTGTCTTGGTTCTTTTGAATTTTGACCAAGCCCCGTTGGGGCGGGGTGTGGGGTGTGGGGTGTGGG
>CAZZXJ010000381.1:0-6602 GCA_964657905.1 uncultured Stigonema sp. | reverse complement strand
GTTTTTGAAATAGTGCTGTTATTTGTTCTGGGCTATTTATGCTTCGGACATCATCTATGTGCAGTAACCGGTCAGGCATCTTAATTACAGGAAAAATAATATCGGTCGATTGCCAAAATAAAAATGCTTTGCTACAAATCTTTGCTCCTGTTCTCTTAGTTCTCGCAGTACACCCTCAATCAATCAGCTTCATCCGTGAAGGCAACATTTAACACCTCAGTTTCCGACTGTTGAATGGTAGTAACACAAATGCTTACATAGCGGTATTCTGGTGTTAATCCAGTTAAAAACAGGAGTTAACGATTAAACGAACCAATCCCGGATTGGTTCATTATCAAGAGTCTTTTAGTCCCTATCAGGCTTTTGAATCCCAGATGATTTGAAATACTGGAACAAATTTTATATAATTTTATACATAATATTTCAAGTAAACTCCAGTTGAGAACTGTAAATTTACTTAAAAAACTCAGCAGTCCTAAACCGATAATGAAGTGCGATCGCCTGATCGTCAGACTGTCTATCAGTGTATTGCCACAAAAAAACTAGCATCACATCAGAGCATGAATCTAGAATTTGAGTGGGATAACCGAAAAGCTAACATTAACCTCAAAAAGCATGGCATCAGCTTTGAAAAAGCTAAGACAGTCTTTAATGACCCACTCGCTTACATCTTTGAGGATGAATGGCATTCTGTTGGCGAACACCGGGAGATTATCATTGGACATGACCAAGATAATCGTCTTTTGTTGGTCTGTTTCACTGAAAGAGCAAACGCCATCCGCATCATCAGCGCACGTCTAGCAACGAAGAAAGAACGTAGAGACTATGAAGAATACACAGGCTTCTGAAACCCAAGATAATGCAGATAACGACCTGCTTCCAGAGTATGACTTTGATTATCACAAAGCTCGTCCCAACCGATTTGCCACTCAAACAAGTAAAGCGCCCTTGACGATTACCCTCGATCCAGACGTTGCTGAGGTATTCACAACATCAGAAGCTGTAAACAATGCACTTCGTGCTTTACTGTCTGCTATTCCAAAAACTGGGAGATGAAGATAAATCGCCGTTATGGGAATGCAACATTGGTAAGGCATTCCCAGGCACTAGCCTGGGAACGAGAGAAGTTTGATCAGTTGCTCTTTTGTGCAGCGTCTCCAGGTCCTGCTGTGACAACCACCAGGTTCTCTGGATGAATTAAATCCTGAATTGCCTGTTGTACCTGAGCCATATTAACCGCCTCAATGCGCTTAGGAAAATCTTGGATTTCCTTCTGAGAAAGCCCTAAGACGGCATTTTCCAAAATTATGCTTGCCACACTACTAGGACTAGCTAAGTCCACAGGGTAGCTGTTAGTAATTGAGCGTTTCGCTGTGTTCACTTCAGCCTCAGTGACTCCTTGCTCTCGCAACTGCTTAAGTAGACCTAGGGCACTGACGATCGCCTTCTGGGTATCTCCTGGAGCAGTCTGCATCTGGATTAAGAAGGGACCGGGATTAATGCCAGCGGCAAAGGCACTGTAGATACCGTAGGTTAGACCTTGGCGATCGCGCACTTCAGTACCCAAGCGACTAGACAAGGTATCGCCACCCAAAATTTGATTCAGTACTGTGGCAGCATAGAAACGGGGGTCTTTCCGGGAGATAGCGTTGTAACCGATATAGGTAACAGCCTCTGCCTTACCGGGAATCACTTGGTTCTGGCGTGTTGTAGTTTGTGGCAATGACACTGGCGGTATGTTGAGAATCGGTCGCTTACCGTTTGCCTGCCATTTATCGAACGCCTGATTGAACAACGCTTTGACTTTATTTGGATCAAAGTCGCCTACTAGGGCGAGTGTTGTCGTATCTGGTCGGTAGTGTTCCTGGTAGAAACGAACCACATCGGCGCGAGCAATACTTTTTAAGCTTTCTTCTGTGGGAAAGCTATGAAACGGATGATTTTCCGGATAAATCACCTGCTGGAATACCCGTCGTCCCAGTCCACGGGGGTCATCTAGCTGTACTTTTAGACCCGTTAACGCCCGCTGACGACTCAGATCCAGCTGGTCGGCGGGAAAGGTTGCATGCTGCACCACATCTGCTAGGGTTTGAATCAATATTGGTAGATTAGCAGACAGCCCATTGCCACCAATGCTCAGACCCTCGCGACTAGCAGCGAAGCCCAAGCTAGCTCCCCGGTCTTCGAGGATTTTCGCCAGAGTGAGAGCATTTTTTGTTTGCGTCCCATTCATTAAGTTACCAGCAGTCAGACTTGCTAGTCCGGCTTTTTGATTACTGTCAAATTCACTCCCTGCATCAATTTGTCCACTCAGGTTAACGGTGGGAACGCTATGGTCAGCCAGTAAGAAAACTCGCATCCCATTATTGAGGGTGAATTGCTGTGGTAGTTCTTGTTTGGTGGAATCAGTGGCTGATGTCGCGGGAGGCAGGTATTTGGCAAGTTCTGCTGGATCTACAGGCTTACCAGGGCTGAAGTTCTCAGCCGTACGACCAGTGCCAGCGTTGGAAGTCCCTGGTTTACCATCTGGTTGGGTTGGGATAAAGAAACCGATAGTTTGTTTAGCCGGATTGAGGTAAGTTTTCGCCACTCGCTGCACATCCGCCGCCGTCACTTTGGCGATCGCTGCCAAATACCGCTCAACATAGCGATAATCCCCAGCGACAGTTTGGTTATCCCCCAGTTGAGTTGCCTGACTGCTGATATCCTGGTTACTCAATATAAAGGAGGCTTGCAGTTGCGTTTTTGCCCGGTTCAATTCTTCTGTAGAGACTGGTTCCTGTTGAAATTTATTCAGGGACTGTTCCAGCACTAAAGTAATTTTGGATACTTCTTGACCCGGAGCAGCCGTAGCGCTAATTTCGTACCAACCTGGTTCGATCAGTTCTGCAGGACTTGCTCCGACCGAGCTTGCTAGACCAGATTCCACCAAAGCCTGGTAAAGCCTAGAGCTCCGTCCGCCTGTGAGGATAGCATCCATCAAATCGATAGCAGGCACATCTGGATGATTAATATTAGGTAGGGGATATACGACTTGTAACAATGCCGCACTCCCTGGCTGTTTCAGGACGATAGGCGTTTTATTACCAGCAGAAGTCGCATCTACTTGAGGAGTAGGTGCGACTTCTGTCGCTGTCTTGTTCCGTTTCGCCAGTTTGCCAAAAGTTTGTTGAACAGTTTTAAGTACGGGTTCGGTGGCAAAATCGCCCGTAACCACCAACGTGGCATTGTTTGGGCTGTAATATTTCTGGTAGTAGTTGCGTACCTGCTCCACTGTAAATTTCTGCACATCGGCTTTTGTACCTCCTACAGGTAAACCATAGGGTCGGTTTGGGAATGCAGCTCGCATCACAGCCTTACTAAGGCGGTAGCCGGGTGAATTTTCGTATCCCTGCAACTCTGAGATGACTACGCGCTTCTCACTTGCCAGTTGCTCCGCTCCAATCAAAGAGCTTTCCATGCGATCCGCTTCCAAGGTTAGCAGTGCTTCCAATTTATCGCGCTGCACTGTGCCATGGTAAGCTGTTTCGTCATAACTGGTAAAGGCATTAAACTGACTGCCCAAAGCACTGAACAGCCGACCGAACTGCACTGGACGATCAGTAGTACCCTTGAACATCAAATGCTCTAGTTGGTGGGAGATGCCATTCACTCCTGGTCCCTCGTTACGCGAACCAACTCGATACCATACTTGCACACTCACCACTGGTGCGGTATGCACTTCCTTGGTTAAGACTGTTAAACCGTTATCCAGTACTGTTTTACGCACGCCTTGGGTGAGGGAAAGACCAGATACAGGTGTGACTGCTGTTGGTGTTGCAGCATTGGTAGAATTGCCAGTCCACAGCACTCCACTGAGGAGAAAGCCGAGGAACAAGCATAAAAGAATCGATGGACGCAGCTTGAAGACAAAAGGCATGGTAGGTTAAACAAGAAATAAAAAGCGTAAATATCTAGTATGTTACAAAAATGCTCTCTTGCCTTTTAGCATAGAAGAGAGCAAAAAGTGTGGTATTAGGAGCAAACTTAATATTTGCCTAAAACCACCCTAACGAGCTTATGTGAAGGCTTAGTGGCAATTTTGTGAAAATACTGCGATCGCTTTAATTGCCCTCAACAAGTGCCTGTGATAAATTAAAATATCGGTTTACCAGCGATTATTTGCGTAATATCACTGAGTTAACCTCAATGGCGGTTCCGACTGTACTGGGATATAACACCTTTAGGACTACTATAGAAATCATATTTGATTTTTGAAATATACGTAGGGTGGGCACTGCCCACCAGATCCGGGTGAGGGTGGGTAGTGCCCACCCTACACTACTTAAAATTTTTCATTAATGATTTATGATTCCTATATAACAAGTGTGGTGAAGTGATAGCTAATGTCTGAACGCGCTCCTTGGACGCCCGTCCATGCAAAAATACACCGCACTATCCGCTCACGTCAATTATTTGAACGCAACCAACGGCTATTAGTAGCAGTTTCTGGCGGACAAGATTCTCTATGTTTAATTAAATTACTATTAGATTTACAACCAAAATGGGGATGGCATTTAGCAATTGCTCACTGCGATCATCGCTGGCGTCCTGATTCTCAAGCTAATGCTAACCATGTGGAAAATTTAGCTAAAACTTGGGGAATATCGTTTTATTTACAAACAGCTACGCAGCCTTTAAATAGCGAAGCTGCTGCACGCAATTGGCGGTATGAAGCTTTGAGTGCGATCGCCCTGAAAAATCATTACAACTGCGTAGTTACAGGTCACACGGCAAGCGATCGCGCTGAAACCCTACTTTACAATTTAATTCGTGGCACTGGCGCTGATGGTTTGCAAGCTTTAAGTTGGGAACGCTTATTAACTAATGACATTTTGCTAGTGCGTCCACTTTTAGAACTGACTCGTACACAAACAGGGCTATTTTGTCAAGAATTTCAACTACTAATTTGGGAAGATTCCACAAATCTTGATTTGAAATACGCTCGCAACCGTATTCGCCAACAATTGTTACCATATTTGCGAGAACATTTCAACTCCCAAGTCGAATCAGCCTTAGCCCAAACAGCAGAACTCCTACAAGCAGAAGTGGAATATTTAGAACAAGTTGCTCATCAGTTGAGGCTTGAGGCGATCGGAGGGAAGTGGGGTAGAGGTGATGAGAGGGATGAGGGGGATGAGGGAGAAATTATTCGCTTCCTACTCCCGTACAGACGTTCCGGCGGAACGTCTCTTCCTGACTCCCCACTCCCCCTGAAACTCAATCGTCGCATATTACAGAAAGCACCAATTGCTTTACAACGTCGCGTCATGCGTCAGGTATTACAACAAATATTGAAGAGTGCTCCTAGTTTTGAGCAAATCGAAAAACTAACGGCTTTAATTACAGCGCCAAACCGTTCGCAGACAGATCCATTTCCTGGTGGTGCGATCGCCCAAGTAGAAGGGGACTGGATCAGTTTGAAAAATCTATAATTTACCCGCGAAGATATTTTCGTAGAACTTCCCGCAAGCCAATTAGATTAATCTTACACCCCTAAGGTGTGCAGCACGGCATTTACCCTAGTCACGCTGTCTGACTTACCCTGCCGTTCGTACAAATCACGGGCTTGTTGAAACACAACAATTGCTTCTTTGGATTTACCCTGCTTCATCAACATCCTACCCCGTAACTCGTAAGCCTGAGGGTTTTTCGGGTTCAGCTTTACAGCTTGCTCGTATGCCCACCTAGAGTTATCGTATTCTCCCAAATGCAGCAGGACTGTAGACAATCCCAAATAGGCATTGACGTTATTCCGGCTCAGTTGTATCGCATGACGGTAAGCTTCCTTTGCTCCCTTATAGTCTCCCAAGTTACCGCTTACGTAACCTAAAGCGTATTGATAATCACCATTGTTCGGGTTGAGGTTAACAGCACGGCGGTAAGCTGCTAACGCAGGGGAAAAATTTCCTTGTTGAGCGTATAAATACCCAATGCCAGCAGAAATCGTAGGGTTTTTTGGCTCTAAGCTTGCTGCTTGTTGATAAACGGCGATCGCGCCATTATAATTGCCCCCATCCACCAGTCTTCGCCCTTCTTGCAGCAGTTGTTTTACCTCTGTACTGCTTTTTTGTGGCGCCAATAATACCTGAGCCTGAGTTATTGAGGGCATTGTTACAGCAATGCTTCCTATCAAGAAAACACTTACTACTAATGATGTTCGATTGTACACAGTAAATTACCTGAAAGTTTTTGCAATTTTTTCCACAACTTCCGTGATTACTTGTCCATTAAAACAAAAATATTCAATTTTGAAAACTCTATTTTTTTACTTTTACAAAAGATTTATAATCAGTTAACCCTATTTTAGAGTTAGCACCAGAGTGCAGACGTCTATTTTGTTACCATTTCATTTTTGACAAGCTACAAATCATTGCCTACAGGAATGTCTTCATTACTGGATATAACCAAGCCAAAATTGTAACTGCATCTGATAGCAGATGATGTTTAGATAGTTATCTTCGTGTATGTAAGGTAGTGATTTACTCAAGGATTTTTGGCTAGTATTCGGCATATTATCGGTAGACGCACTGACACTTATAAGTGCCTATTTGCGCAGCGTT
>CAZZXJ010000380.1:0-6634 GCA_964657905.1 uncultured Stigonema sp. | reverse complement strand
CGAATGACTCCTTTTTTAGTTGGGTGTACTTCATTCATATGAGAACTGCTATAATACATACAGGACGGGCATCTTGCCCGTCCCACAAGAAAATGCAAATTTTTTACAGTCCTCTAAAAGAGGACTTGGGCTATAAGAGATGCGAATTAATTCGCAGATCTTCAGCTTGGTGCAAGAGCCGATCGCAACTCAGTCCGACCATGTTCCAAAGCTTCAGGCAATTTACTTGCATCGCGTCCACCTGCTTGGGCGAGGTTCGGTCTTCCACCGCCACCACCACCGCAAATTTTCGCTATTATACCAATAAATTTACCAGCTTGCAAGCCGAGTTTGTTCACCTCTGGACTGAAAGCTGCGACTAAGCTGACTTTCCCCTCTTCGGGAACGGAACCCAAAAGCACTGCACCACCGTTTCCAAGTTTTTGCAGCAAGCGTTCTGCTGCACTTTTCAAGGACTCTGGATCAACGTCTTCCATCTGGGCGACGAGAATTTTATAATTGCCGAGAGATTCAACTGTTTGTAGCAGCCTGTCAGATTTGGCAATAGCTAACTGTAGCTTAAAGGTTTCAAGTTCCTTGTGAGTGGTTTTGAGTTCGTTTTGCAAACTGGTAATGCGATCGGGTAGTTCTTCGGGTTTAACTTTAAAGCGATCGCTTAAGTCCCTGACTATCCGATCTCGCACATTCAGGTAATCTAATATCGCTGGGCCAGAAACAGCTTCAATCCGCCGCACTCCCGATGCTATACCAGTTTCCGCGACAATTTTAAACACGCCGATTTCCGCAGTATTACTGACGTGTGTGCCGCCGCACAGTTCCATTGATACGCCTGTAAAGTCAATTACGCGCACTTGTTCGCCGTACTTTTCACCAAACATGGCTGTGGCACCCTTGGCTTTTGCCTCTGCTAGGGGTATAATTTCTACTGTGGCAGAATGTGCCTCGGCAATCCAAGTGTTAACCTGTTGTTCAACTTGTTGTAATTCTTCTGAAGTCAGAGGACGCGGACAGTTGAAGTCAAACCGCAACCTGTCATAGGCTACCAGGGAACCTGCTTGCGATATGGAGTCATCGACAATTTTCTTCAACGCCGCTTGCAGCAGATGAGTTGCAGTATGGTTTGCTTGGAGGCGACGACGACAAGCTTGATCTATTTGCGCCATGACAGAATCGCCCACCCGCAGTATGCCGCGTTCGATGCGTCCGAAGTGGACAAAGAAATCGGATTCTTTCTTGACATCGTCAATTTTGACTACGACGCCATCGCCAGATAGGTAACCGCGATCGCCTATTTGTCCACCCGACTCGGCATAAAATGGCGTTTTGTCGAGGACAACTTGCACCTGAGTCCCGGCTTCTGCTTCCTCTTGGGAAACGCCACCCACAAGTAGGACTTCGACTTTAGCCGTAGCCACTGATTGGGTGTAGCCCAAGAAATCTGTCACATTAATATGTTCAGCCAGCTTGTCGAGGGCACCTTGCACGGTTAAATCGATAGTGAGGTGTGCTTCCTGAGCACGTTCTACCTGTTTTTGCATTTCCACATCGAACCCAGCTTCATCGACTGTGAGGTTGTTCTCAGCAGCAATTTCTTGCGTGAGTTCTAGGGGGAACCCGTAGGTATCGTAGAGGGTAAAGGCACTTTCACCGCTCATTTGGGTTTGCCCTTGCTGTTTCAACTTGAGTATGATTTCCTCAAGCAGTTTCTCGCCGCGTTCTAGAGTTTTGAGGAAGCGAGATTCTTCTACTTGCAGTTCAGCTTTAATTGCTTTTTCCTGTTGGCGCACGCTGGGGTAAGCTGTTTCGGATAGGGCTAAAGCTGTTTCGGCAACTATGTGTGTAAATTCACCAGAAATACCAATTAATCGCCCATGACGCACCACCCGCCGAATCAACCGCCGCAGCACATAACCTCGTCCCACGTTTGAGGCACGGATTTCATCGGCGATCATATGGACAACGGCACGAATGTGATCGCCAATGACTTTTAGGGAAACTTTAGTTTTTTCGTCACTGGTGGTGTAGTCAATGCCTGCAATTTCTGCTGCTTTTTTGATGATGGGGAAAATTAAATCGGTTTCGTAGTTATTGGGAACCTTTTGGAGGATTTGCGCCATTCTCTCCAAACCCAACCCAGTGTCGATGTTTTGGCTTTGCAGTGGTGTCAAGTTACCGTCTGCATCCTTGTTGTATTGCATGAAGACGAGGTTATAAAACTCGATAAACCGGGTGTCGTCTTCTAAATCAATGTTGTCGTCGCCGCGTTCGGGGTGGAAGTCGTAAAATATTTCGGAACTCGGACCACAAGGACCGGTGGCACCAGATGTCCAAAAGTTGTCTTCCCCCATGCGCTTGATTCTGGCTTCGGGTACACCGATTCCGTCGCGCCAGATGGCAAAGGCTTCGTCGTCTTCGTGGAAGACGCTGACGACGAGGCGTTCTTTTGGTAACTTAAAGACGGTGGTGGACAGTTCCCAACCCCAGGCGATCGCTTGTTCTTTGAAATAATCACCAAAGCTGAAGTTACCCAGCATTTCAAAGAAAGTGTGATGCCGTTTGGTGCGTCCGACGTTTTCGATATCGTTGGTGCGGATGCATTTTTGGGAAGTTGTCGCACGCTTGAATTCCGGTGTCCGCTGTCCGAGGAAGATGGGTTTAAATGGTAGCATCCCCGCGATCGTCAGCAGTACGGTCGGGTCTTCCGGCACGAGGGAGGCACTTGGGAGAATTTGGTGTCCCCGTTGAGTGTAGAAGTCGAGGAATAAGGCGCGAATTTCGTTACCGCTGAGGTACTGGGGATAAACAGACATGGGTGTTTACAAAAGAAAGTAGTGTCAATTACAGACAAAGTATGCCGCACAGAAGGACAATCCTGCTAGTGGCACAAATGCCGCTTCCAGGGCGTTTGCCAACTACATACTAAGTTTGTTTGCTTTGCTGGTTGTCAATACTATTTTTGCATTTTGTTTCAGGTTGCAACGAACAAACACAGCAAATAAAACCGCCTGTGCATTTAGCGTTATCCGCCACAATCACCTAACCTTGGTAGGATGACCGCGCCATCTAGCAATCATTAAAATAAAAGCTGAAACAATAATTCAAAATCCACGCACTGAGGTAATTTATGGCATTGAAATTGAACGTTCCGAACATAGCTTGTCAGGATTGTGTAACAAAGATTTCCGACTCTATCCATGTAGTGGAACCCGATGCCAAGGTAAATGTGGATGTCAAGGCTAAAACTGTGACTGTGGAAGCCGAATCTTCTGAAGAGTCAATCAAACAGGCAATTGTTGCTGCTGGTTACCACATTGAAGGTTATCAATAACTTTTGACCAGGAGTACAAAATTAACTTGTAATATTTAGAACTGACTTCCCCTCCACCCACCACAGCCCAAAATACGGACAATCTTCGCCTACCCATCTAGGAACGATTTGATACTGGTTTCTCCTTATTTGCGGGTTATGACTTTGAAGTCAGTATACCTTATGGGTGAGGTTTTAATTGCGCCATCCACCAGTGGCACACCGAACCATTCTGACTCCTATAGCGGTCCTAAATGATTCGTGAGGGCACAAGAAACCCGGTTTCTTAAACAAACTGGGTCTTTTGCAGTTTAAATTTTTACCTATTAAATAGGATTGCTATAGCCCTGACTGCTTCTTCGTAAACAGGACTTACGCACCATGTTCTAGAAACCGGGTTTCCACCTAGTAGTTCACCACAGCAACAAAGCTTGGGTCTACGATCATTTGTTCGTAGTGAGGACTTTAGTCCTCATGTTCTTGAGGGCTGAAGCCCTCACTACGAACTCTTCTAAGTTTCCTTGGTGGACTGCTAGTACTCTAGTACAGGTTGGCGGAAATAAGCTGACCATGTGCAATCTTATTAAAAGCCTTCTTTTCTTGACTTTTGACGAACGCTTCGCGGAACTAGGGCTTTGGCAATTTTTAGTATAAATCCGGGTTCTTTGCATAAGTCCTAGTAAATAGAGAGTAGTGACTCAGAAATTTTACTACTAGCCACTCCCTCCTAGTATTAAAACGCACACTTCCAAAGCCTTATTCGCAATACCTCTCGGTTCTTACGGAGAAATTATCCTGATTGTGAATGATTGAAATATCAGTATATAGCCAAGCAATTTTACGGAGAAAATAATTTGACATTGCCATCTAATAAGTATTACTAATGTTTATTTTGAACACCCTCTCTGATATCTAAATCCAGGAAATCACAGTAATAGTTTTTCAATACTGAATAATATTCAGTATTTTCACTGTTTGAAATAAACGTTCCCGGAGCAAACATGAGGTATCAGAAATTTCCTTCATCGGGACTAGAGAGACTTGAATATTTGTGTTTCTACATGTAGCAATATTAAGAGGTAATAAAATTGAAAATATTCTGTGTTTATAGCAGCGAGAGAAGAAAATCTTATGGTAAGACTCCTTGCTTAAAATAGACGTTTATTCAGTATTAGCAAGGAGTCTTAGTAGGCATTACCAGGGTCATATCATTGAAGTTGAAATAAGGCGAAAAGCAAAGCAATGAATATTTCCATTCTGGTTTTTGGAAGTGAGAATTTTCTCGCTACACTTCCAGATCAGATCCATGATCCAACTACTTATAGTGTGGAAGTGGTCGCTAATCTCGATCAGGCGGTTTCCCGCATTCAAATGACACCGCCTGATATCATACTCGTGCAGGCAAGCGTTGATAGCAGTATGGAATTCTGTTGTTGGCTAAAAGAACAGATAAAGTTGTCCTGGATTTACTGTATTCTGTTGGAAGATCGTCCCCAACTGCTTGCTGATAAAAGTAAATATGGCGGCAATTGGGAGTTTGAGATGACTTCCTCAATGCTACAGCAAGGAGCTGATGCTTACATTTGGTGTGCGCAAACCGGAAATACAACGTCTCTACAAGGATGGCATAGTTTATTGCGAGCGCAACTTGCGGTAGGCTTGCGTAAAGTGCAAAAATACCGCGATCTGATCCGCACAAATGATCTATTATCAACCATCGCCTTGGCTGATTCGTTGACGGAATTGAATAATCGCCGTGCTTTCGAGTGGGACTTACCCAGGCAAATTCAAAAAGCCCGTACTAAGGAGACTCCCCTAAGTTTGATTATGTTAGATGTGGACTATTTTAAAAAAGTTAACGATACTTACGGGCATTTAGTTGGCGATCGCCTCTTGCAGTTACTATGTACCCGCATACGACACAATCTCCGGTTTCAAGACACTCCATTCCGCTATGGTGGTGAGGAATTTGTTATTCTTCTCAGTAATACCACTGCCGAGGAAGCACTGATTGTGGCGCATCGTCTCAATCATCTAGTCAGTACTCAACCATTTGCCATCAACAACAAACTGGCTATCAACATCACCATCAGTCTGGGTGCTGCTTGTCTGCGACCAGAAGATGATGTTCAAGGAGTCAGTCTGCTCAATCGCGCCGATCAATACTTGTTGCATGCCAAATCTAGTGGGCGTAATTGTGTCATTGGTCGTCACAACTACTTATCCCATGCATCTCATCTTCAGGTTGTCTGATACTTTTAAGCTGAAGATAATTGAACATTGCTGTCTATTGTTAGATTAATTTTTTAATCTTCTGTTGCACCCCCTATTCTCCCCAAAGCGATCGCACTCTGACACTCTGCAACCGAAGCCCGTTGTCGCATGGCATTGACTAAGGCTTGATATGCAGTCCAATTTTCTTGAAGTAGGGTTTTTGCTTGGAGGGCGCAAAGGCGCTGTTTCTGATCGCGGGCTGCTCCAGAAAACCCCAAACTTGTCAAGACTCCTGCTAGCTTACCTTGATCGTCAGCACCACCTTCGGCATTTTTGAAAACCAGAGTTTCAGCGACAGTACCCGCCATCCAAATGGTGCAGTAGCGATCCAGGATTTGGGCACCGATTGTACCCCGTTCCAGTTGAGATGCTAATTCCCCATCATCAAAGCTAACGCCGCCTAACCCTGGTTGCTTTTGTTTCAGCGCTTCCCAAGCACTGAGGGTATAGCCGATTACCGGGATATTCAACAGGTCAGCGACTAAGAAGTGTCCTGCTTCGTGGTGAAGGATGCGTTCCCGATGTTCGTTTGAAAAACCAGCTATCCAATCCAAAAGTAGATTACCTCCCTTGCCTTGGAAGCTGAAATTATCGAAAGTCACTATTCCCAAAACGGCGAATGTGGCAAGTGCAGGGATTGTGGGCGACACGTTAAATAATGGTCCCAGCAAGACCGATAGAGTCATCAGAAAGACGGATATTGCTATTAAATTCAAGGCTGTTTTGCTCATACTTGGGTTTTCTGAGTGCAATATGAAAAGGAGACAGGAGTCAGGAGTCAGAATAACCCCATGTGAAGGTAGTTCTTTTCAATAAAGAATTTTGTTTCTTTGTCTCCACGGATAAATCCGTTCTTCTTTAGACCACGATTCATCCACCAGTCGCACAGAATACCCAACTGAATTCTGGCGACTGACGCATGTATTCTTCTTCGGTAAATATCAGAGCAACACAAAATTAAACTAACTTGGTTTTAGCCAACTCCTCAACAGAATTTCTACTGATAATTATTTTCTAGTAAATTCACTTAGAAGAAATTAAGATATTTTTAAG
>CAZZXJ010000379.1:0-6647 GCA_964657905.1 uncultured Stigonema sp. | reverse complement strand
ATTGCAAAAACTCTCTTACCCCTGTGAGGTAAGTTGCCGCATCCTCCAACATGGGGAAATGACCAGTATTGGGAATCACGACAAACTCAATTTTGTCGTTCAGTGCTGCTGCCTGACGTCCCATGGCGGCTGGAATAATCTTGTCATACTCTCCTGCTACCAGCAACGTGGACACGGTCAGCTTAGCAAATTCCTGTGGCATCACCTCCGATGCTGTCTTGCTTACAGAAGTAAAAATTGTACCCAAAGCGGCATCGTAATCGGCTATGAGAAAATCCTCTAAGAAAGCCTGACGTTCAGATTGTGGTATGGATCGATGTAAAAATCTCGCCATGAACATTCGGTCAACCAATGGTATTTTCCCTAGCCACTTGGGTCGAAATTTGACAACGTAGCCACCAAATTTATGAAAGGCTGCAAATGCTTTCTCGTCGTACTCGAAAATGCCGCTACAGGTCAAAATCGCTCGTTCCACGCGATGGGGGTAGCTGTTGAGAAACAAAGTGGCAATTGACGCGCCCATGGAATGAGCATTGATATAAACACTTGAAAACTGCAACCCATCCAGCAAAGCTGCTAAGTCGTCAGTGTATTCCTCTAGTTCATAGGTTAAGTCTGTGAGGGCAACAGATTCTTCTTGTAGCGTTTGCGATTCCACAAAAGATTCACTTGCTTTGGCTACAGTTTGTCGCCCACACGAACGCCCAAATCCCCGCAAATCGTAGAGCAAACAATCAAACTGGTTTGACAAAGCATCGGCAGTGCTTTTCCAGTACCTAGCCGAACCAGCCCAACCGTGGATGAAAACCATCACTGGCTTAAGCTGAGCATCAGATGGTTTTCTTATCCACTCGTAATAATGCTCAACGCCACGAACCTTAATGTAAGGCATTGGAAATGATGAATGATGAATGCTGAATTATGAAAAGATAATAACCTAAATTCATAATTCATCATTCACAATTCATAATTCTATGCTGATTCTGGTTTAGGTAGTGAGGATGGGAGCATCAGTAGTTCGGCGGTTGATCGCTTCTCAACCATGTCCCGCGTTACCATGCAGCGAGTCACATCTTTACGAGAGGGTAATTCGTACATGACTTCCAGCATCAATTCTTCCACAATGCCTCGCAACGCTCTAGCACCGGTTTTGCGACGATAGGCTTCTTGAGCGATCGCCCGCAAGGCTTCTGGTTTAAACTCTAGCTGCACATTATCCATTTTCAGTAACTTCTGGTATTGCTTTACTAGAGCACTGCGTGGTTGGGTCAAAATCGCCATCAGCGCCTCTTCATCCAGCGGATCTACTACTGCGACCATTGGCACCCGTCCAATAAATTCTGGAATCATGCCAAATTTCACTAGGTCATCCGGTTCTAAATGGCGCAGAGTGTCTGCTGTGCGCTTATCCTTCGTCTGACCCTCCCCTGGTTGCACAAAGCCCATTGACTTTTTACCAGTTCTCTGCTCTACAACCTTGTCTAAGCCTACAAAGGCACCGCCGCAGATGAATAGGATGTTGCTCGTATCAATTTGGATGCAGTCTTGATAGGGGTGCTTGCGTCCTCCCTGAGGGGGCACGTTAGCGATAGTCCCTTCCAACATTTTCAACAAAGCTTGCTGTACGCCTTCACCAGACACATCACGCGTGATTGACGGGTTTTCGCTCTTGCGAGCAATCTTGTCTATTTCATCGATGTAGATAATGCCCCGTTGCGCTTCTTCTACATCTAGGTCTGCTACCTGCAACAATCGTAGCAAGATATTTTCTACATCTTCTCCCACATACCCCGCTTCGGTTAGCGTAGTAGCATCGGCCACAGCAAAGGGGACATCCAGAATTTTTGCCAGAGTCTGCGCTAGCAGAGTTTTACCACACCCTGTAGGCCCCATGAGCAGAATGTTGGACTTTTGCAGTTCTACTGAGTCTTCCCCCGAACCTTTGCCACTGGCTTTAGACTGAATCACTGCCAGCCGCTTGTAGTGATTATAGACTGCGACTGAAAGTACTTTTTTGGCTTCATCTTGACCAATTACGTGGTCGTCGAGATACTTTTTAATTTCTCGCGGCTTCGGTATTTGATTAAACGAGAGATTAGCGGAGCGTCCACGGCGTTTTTGCGGTGGTTCTGACCTAGGTGCTGGTTGTGACGGGGCAGATCCATTTGTATCGAGTAACTCCTCATCTAGTATTTCATTACACAAGTCTACACATTCATCGCAGATGTATACTCCTGGTCCAGCGATTAGTTTTCGCACCTGCTCTTGAGACTTGCCACAAAACGAACATTTTAAATGGGAGTCGTACTTAGACATACCAGCCTCTTATTTCAGAATGGTGACCTTTTCCCCTGCTGCGGGAAGATTTTGCCGGGAGATGACTTGATCGATCAAGCCATACTTTTTCGCATCATCCGCCGACATATAAAAGTTGCGTTCAGAATCAGCTTCAATTCTTTCTAGAGGTTGACCAGTATGCTTAGCCAGTAACTGATTCAACGTAGACTTATGATAAATTATTTCTTTAGCTCGGATCTCAATGTCAGCGGCTTGCCCCTGAGCACCTCCCAACGGTTGATGGATGAGTATCCGAGAATCAGGTAGAGACATCCGCTTACCTTTAGCTCCTGCTGCTAACAAAAGTGCCCCCATACCTGCGGCTGCTCCAAAACAGATTGTAACCACATCGGGACGAATTTGTTGCATCGTATCATATATTGCCATAGCTGGTGTGACGAAACCACCTGGAGGAATGCCAGGAGAATTCAAGTAGACTTGAATATCCTTTTCTGAATCTTCAGCGTCTAGAAACAACAGCTGGGCAACAATTGAGTTGGCTATATCATCATCTATTTGCGTTCCTAGAAATATAATCCGTTCTCGCAGCAAGCGGGAGAAGATGTCGAAAGCCCGTTCTCCCATGCCAGATTGTTCTACCACCATCGGGATGACGTTGCTAGGACTGGTAAGTGAGTTATTTTTTTGGTAACTCAAACTGCTAATTTGGGGATTTCCCGACTGCGATACAAGCATAAAAGAACATTTTGACAATCAGTAGGACAGAGAGTTATGCGCGCGATCGCGCTGCCTCTTTTATAGATTCGATTCTTATCTTAGCTATGTGTTAACCATTATGCCTTATTTGAAACTGCTACGCCTTTAAAACGTGGCATTTTTGGGCTAAATTTATTTATTTTGGATTAATCCTCAAGGACAGGTAACGATGGGAAAATGTTTCCCAGGTCCTAGCTTCAAAACCCTGACTACTACCTTCCTTGCCAAAATCTTTCCCTCAGTTCTGACAACAACGAGTTGTTTACCACTCGAAGAAGTACAACCGACAACCCTATATTTGTTTCTATTATGGCGCATCTGCATTGCAGTCAGCCATCAGCTATCAGTTTTTAGTGATCGTGTGCCCTAAACTTGGGGATGAGGGGGATGAGGAAGCAAGCGAACAATTATTTCCCCCTCATCCCCCTCATCCCCTATTGAAGGCTGTAACCATCCTCAAAGGGTGTTCTGCTCTATATTTTCTGGGGAGGTTTCCTCACTTACTTCAGTTTTTTGTTCCTCTGTTTCCGATAAGGAAGGTACAGTTTCCTCAGATGCTTCCACGTCAGCATCTGTAGCGCTCAAAGAGCCTTCAGGTACAAGTTCAACTGTAGAGTGTTCCAAAAGCCAATTGATGATTTTTTCAGTCAACAGTTCGTTTTCTACCACTGAACGCAGTTTTTCTGGGTCAAACTCTTGCTCAGAGTACTCTTTGCTCAGTTCTTGAACTCTGGCTTCGATTTCTTCAACTGAAACCTGAATGGACTCGCGCTTAGCAACTTCCTGCAAGGCGAGCGATCGCTTCAGGCGCTCAATTGCTTCACCGCGAGAACGTTCCCGCAACTGAGGAATCACATCTTGGGTAAATAACTTCTTGACATCAAGCCCTTGTTGAGAAAGCCGGATGGCTGTTTGTGTCAGCATTGCATCCACTTCTTGCTGAATCATCGTTTCTGGCAAATCAACCAGCACTTGCTGCTTGAGTTCCACCAACAAGGCTTCCTGTTGATTCGATGAAGTTTTCTCTTGGGCTTCTTTGTGAAAACGCTCTTCCAAAGAAACACGTAATTGGGCCAAAGTTTCGTACTCGCTGACTTCTTGGGCAAAGTCGTCATTCAACTCTGGTAGTTCTTTTTCCTTCAGTTCTTTGAGCGTCACCGTGAAAACAGCTGGTTTTCCTGCCAACTCTTCGTTCACATAAGGATCTGGAAACCTCGCTGAAATCTCTTTTGTTTCTCCCGGATTCATCCCCACTATGCCAGTGACAAAGCCGGGAATAAATCTGTCTTCCTGCAACTCTACTTGAAAATCATTTGCTTCCCCACCTGGCACTGGTTGAGGTTCTGCTGTTTCATCCTCACCTTCAGATGCAGCGATAATACCTTTAAAATCCACCACGGCAACATCGCCTATTTGGGCACTGCGGCCTTCCACGGGAATTAAAGTCGCCATTTTTTGGCGTTCGGTTTCCAAGACGAGTTCCACTTGCTCTGGATCATACTTGACTTCCTCAGCTTTCACTTGTAAGCCAGTGTACTGATTCAGATGTAGTTCTGGTTCTACATCGACATAGGCGGAAAATATCAGGGGTTTCCCTGGTTCATAGTTACTAATCAACTCCTCGAATGAGGAGCGCAATTGTGGTTGTCCGATCACTGGGAGTTCTGCTTGCTTAAGGGCTTGCTCGATCCCATCTTGAATAAGTTCTTCCAGCGCTGCTGCCTTGATTCGAGTTGTGCCTAAGCGCTGTAGCAATATTTGCCGAGGCACCTTACCTTTGCGAAACCCAGGAATATTTGCAGTACTGCCTAAGTTTTTAATGACCTGTTCGTAAGTTTGCCTGGTCATTTCTGGCGCAATCTCTATTTCCAGACCGATTTGACTGGCGGGAAGTTTCTCCTGGGTGACTTTCATGCTTCTTCTGTGGTTTCTGGTATTTATTTTTACTAATTGCCTAAGGATTGGGGCATGGGGCATAAATAATAACACGCAATTTCTTCGACTCTCCCTCTTCTTACTCATCTCCCTCATTGCCCTATGCCCCTTATCTCCCCATTCCCCTTTATCAGAGGGCTAACATCGTGATATCCTATTTTTCAACTAGATATTTTTACTCCATAGTTGTACCATTGGTGTAACCTTATGCGACTTGAACGTAGCTAATGCTTTGCTCCTGCCTTAAGGAATAGCTTTGTTTGCTGTATTGCTGGTTTGAAACCATTTGAATCATAGTACATCAATTGTCCAGACAACGCACCTTACTTGCTGGACGACTTTTCAGCGCTTAAGCGCAGATATCTCTTTCCAGTTTGCTAGCAGTCTGTTGTACAATGTAGGATTGAAATTTTTTGGGAATTTGATAATTAATTGTTGTAAAGTGCAACATTGCCAAGCGCAATCAACAAAATAAATGTATTAGATTAAGGAATACATTTAATTGCTGCAAATAGTCCAAGTATTCAAATTGCGCTAATTTCTGCTACTGCTATATAAGTATGGGTAAATTGTAAATTTTTATAAAAAATTCCACATAAGATGAGGAGGAAGCCAGTTTGTCTAAATCCTACCGAGTAGCTATTTTGGGAGCGACTGGAGCCGTTGGCAAAGAGTTGCTGGAATTACTGGATCGCCGTAATTTTCCCATAGCTAACTTAAAGTTGTTGGCATCAGAGCGCAGTCAGGGACGCAAACTATCGTTTGGTGGGGAAAATCTCCCCGTAGAGGCAGTAAGCGATGGCGCCTTTGATAATGTGGACTTAGTGCTGGCTAGTGCAGGTGGTTCAACATCTAAAACTTGGACACCAAAAGCTGTAATGGCTGGTGCAGTGGTTATTGATAACTCCAGTGCCTTTCGCATGAACCCAGAAGTTCCCTTGGTGGTTCCAGAGGTGAATCCCGAAGCGGCAGCAAACCATAAAGGCATTATTGCCGTCCCCAACTGTACGACAATTTTAATGGTGGTGGCGGTTTGGCCATTGCATAAAGTTAGACCAGTACAACGCATTGTTGCCGCAACCTACCAATCTGCGAGTGGTGCTGGTGCTAAAGCGATGGAAGAAGTGAAAACCCAAGCTAGGGCCATTCTATCCGGCAACCAACCTGTTGCTGAAGTATTTCCTTACCCATTAGCGTTTAATCTATTCCCGCATAACTCCCCATTAAATCATTTGGGGTACTGCGAAGAAGAAATGAAAATGGTCAACGAAACCCGCAAAATTTTTGGGAATCAGCAGATAAGAATTACTGCAACTTGTGTACGGGTTCCCGTACTGCGCGCTCACTCGGAAGCAATTAATCTAGAATTTGAGACGGCATTTAGCCCAGACGAAGCAAGAGTAATTTTAAGTCAATCCCCTGGTGTAAAATTGGTCGAAGATTGGAGAGCAAATCATTTTCCAATGCCAATTGAAGCCACTGGTATGGATGAAGTTTTAGTGGGAAGAATTCGTCAAGATATTTCTCATCCATGCAGCTTGGAAATGTGGCTGTGTGGTGACCAAATCCGTAAAGGCGCAGCGTTGAATGCAATACAAATAGCCGAGTTGTTGGTAGAAAAAAATCTATTGAAGTCATTAGTCATTAGTCATTAAGAT
>CAZZXJ010000378.1:0-6662 GCA_964657905.1 uncultured Stigonema sp. | reverse complement strand
TTTTACCGAAAATCTTCGTGAAACACGGGCATAAAAATAGAATGAAATAGCCCTGGTCAAAATAGGGTGTACCTCAACATGACACCTCAGACGATTTTTGGTAGTAACAGAGTTTCTTTGCGTAAGTCCTCACGTAGCTTCCTAGGAGTTGAGAACTATCTCAAAGAGAACTTTCTAATTAACAGCAACCATCACATCCGATGATTTAATTACGGCGTATGCCTCTTTTCCCTCAGCAAGTTGAAGCTTATCTGCTGATGACTTGGTAATGATAGCAGTCACCTCGACTCCAGGAGCCACTTCTAAAATTACCTCGCTATTAACGGCTCCATCCACAATTTTTTTTACAGTCCCCTTGAGAGCATTACGAGCACTAACTTGCATACCCTGATTTTCCCTTAGTTGTTTTTACTCACCAATGCTAGCAAATGTCAGAGACTTAGGATGAAATGTGAAGTACAAATTTTTATTCTTTATGCTTGTTCTTCTCAAGCGTAACTTGGCACCTCTTGGCTGTCATGCTGAACTAGAGCTTCTTCCTTCAGTAAAAATAGGTTGCCAATGTCAAATAAAAGCTGTATTGTACCTCTGTAGCCAACTTTGGTGAACTGACTATGACCTAATTGGTCAAAAATCGGAATACCTTGACGATAGAGAGGGATTCCTAGCCGATTGGCGATCGCACCTGCGTGGGAGTTGGAAATGAGTAAGTCAGACCCGACTGCCATTAACTCAAAATCTTCTAAATCCCCAATAGTGACGCTTGTAAAGGGAAGTTTTTCCAACACAGGAGAACGTGTTGTTGTAACTGCGGCGTGAATGTGAACTCCCATGGATTGCAAGAAATAAACTGTTGACCAAAGTAAGTCTGGTTCCAGTGCTAAGGAAACTCGCTTGCAACCGAAGTAGATGTGATTATTTAGCATAACATCTTGCAACCGACGGCGTTGGCGTTCGTATTTTTCTGGTACGCTGACACCACTGATCTCCGCCAATGCTTGCAAAAACTTGTCCACTGCTTCTAGTCCCGTCAGTTCACCAAACACCTCGTAGGGTATGCTGAACCTCTGTTCTAGAATTTGCGCTGCGCCCCGCATACTCTCGCCTAGTGCCAAAGTGAACCCAGAACTGCCTATTTCTCGCAATTGTGCCAAGGTGGTGCCACTGGTGGTGGTGGCACTGTAGGAATCCTCTACATGACCATCGAGTGAGGCGGAAAGGTCAGGCACGAAGATGGGCTTCAGTCCAAAGGCAGTGACAATCTCAAAGATCTCCTGTACATCCCCTGGCGTAAAAGCAGAACTCGCCAAAATTGTGATTTGTCTGGCGTCTTGCCTCTCACTTTTTTGGGGAATTTCCTTAACTATTTTTTCCACTGCTGCGGCAAAGCCATCCTGCAACGTACCTTTAAAATCTGGTGTAGAGACTAACACAATCGGTAGGTCATCCAGTTCTGGGTGATTCGAGCGAATTTCCTTGAGAAAAAGCCCCATGTCATCGCCTCTGGTTTCTGTCAGTCCAGTGGTCATCAGACCAATCATCTCTGGCTGATATCTCTCAACTAACGTCAGAATTGCCTGTTCAATATTCTCCGCGCCACCGAAGATAGTTGCCACTTCTGTGATGGCTGTAGTGGCAAGGGGAATCGCCTCACGGAAATGCTGTACCAAAGCGACTCTAGCGAAAGTAGCACAGCCAAGAGAACCGTGTAATAAAGGCATCATCCCCTTCAATCCAAAGAAGGCTAAGGTTGCACCCACAACTTGGCTTTGCTTAAGGGGATTAACTGCAACTGATGTGGAGGTAACGCTTACAATCGCCATTTCTTCTGCTCCTTTTTTTATAGTGGGGGACAAATCAATTAAAAATTAAAAAAAATTAATTTTGCATTTTTAATTTTTAATTCTTATACTGCCCCTGCTTTCTTCCAGGGGATAGGCTTGCGTACTTGCTCCCAGATGGGGCTTGTGAGAGTTGCATACAATTCTTGTGCGACTTCTAAAACTCCTGCATAACCGGAATAGGGATGGCGGCGTTCCTGGTTCAGGTCCAGGAAAGGAATGTTTGCTCTGAGTGCGCTTTCTTGATGGCGACTACCACTAATCAACATATCAGCTTTATTTTCGTTAATTAGGCGCAGGATTTCCGTGGGACTGTCTTGTTCGAGAATAATCCCATCTTGATCTTGGAAAAACCTTTTTATTCTTGCTCTATCTGACTCAGTACTTTCAATGCTGATCGGGATAACTTCCATCCCCAAGTTCTTAGCAGCCGAGATCATCGACCAACTCTTCAACTCCCCAGTATAAATAAGAACGCGCTTACCTTGTATGAGTGCGCGGTAGGAAGCGAGTTTCTCATATATTGCGGCAGTTTCAAGAGCAATCAACTTTTCTGTACGTTTCTGTAAGTCGGCGTTGCCCAATTTCGCTGCAATATTCCGCAGACAAAGGTTCATATCTTCTATACCATAGAAAGACTCTTCAATGTAGGGAATGCCAAAGCGCTTCTCCATTTTTTTTGCCATTCCTCGCAGTGCTTTGGAGCAGATGAGCACGTTGAGCTTGGCACGGTGGGCAATGCAGATTTCCTTGTAGCGAGCATCGCCCGTAATTTTTGCCAGGACTCGGATACCTAATTTCTCCAATAGCGGCAGAACATTCCACATTGCACCCGCAATATTATATTCACCAATCAGGTTAATATCATAGTCGGTGGTAAATTCCGGTTCGGCTTTGCCGATAACGTGTGAAAGCAAAGCTTCACCAGCAACGCGGTTTCCCTGACTTTCGTTACCAACAAATCCCGGAGCGATTACGGGGATAATGGGTATTCCTGTTTGCTCGGCGGCATCTCTGCATACTCCTTCTATGTCATCACCAATCAGGGCAGTGATGCAGGTGGAGTAGACAAATACCGCAGCCGGTTTGTAGCGTCTTTCTAATTCCAGAATGCCTTTGTACAGCTTTTTTGCTCCACCAAAAATGATATCATTCTCATCTACGTCACTGGTAAAGCGTAACTTGTGCACCATCGAACCGGAGGAGAGACTGCTGCTATTTCCCCAAGCACTGGTAGCACAGCCGCTTGGTCCGTGGACTACATGAGCAGCATCGGTGATTGGTACTAGGGTAATCATTGCACTATCAAAGGCACAACCCCCTTGAGCTATTCCAGGCTGGGGTAATTGTGTGCAAGAGTTATCTTTCTTTTCTCCGTCCGAGTGTGGATTGCGATCGCCTTTTGGCGAACTTACCAGATCGTTGGTTTTCATTTTTGTTCTGATAATGGGTAGAAGTTCTTAGGTGTCTTGAAACTGGTTTCTCTGTTAGGGGCGCTCTTTACCCCTACGTCTGTGGGTCAGAGATTTTCATCTGGGTACTGTGTGCTCAAACCCTGGGAGAAAAGGGAATGGTTCATCCGATGAACCATTCCCAAAAACATAAAAAACCAACCAATAAAAGCAGAAAACAAAAAACTAAACTGTAAGTTGCCGCGCAAACATTGACAGATTAATGTTGATGCGCTTAACTTAGGACACACGTAAACATCTATGCATTAGTCATATCTACACCTCCATATTTGCTCAAGGATTGGGGGAAGGTGGGCTGAGGGCGTCCACCAAGTTGCTTACCAGCTTCTGCTGACAATGCAGTCACAAAAGCCCTACTTATTCTGGCTAGCAGCAACTACTTCTACGTTTCCTTTTTTAAGCGCTTCTAGGGCTTCGCCTTCAGCATCTTCAAGCTTTTTCTCAGATTCTGCTTGAGCGTGGGCTGTTCCAGCCAGTTTCGCGGCATTTTCCTCGCTTTCGAGGATACCAAACTCAATCAGTAATTCTTCCAGCTCGTCCATCTCAATGGGTGTGGGAACGGCAAGAAAATTATTTTTGACAATCTTCTCGCCTAATATGCGGTATTCGTTAGCTTGGTTGCTGTCTGGTGCATACTCGTTCACGGTCATCCGGCGCAATTCGGCGTGTTGCACGATGTTGTCACGAGGGACAAAGTGAATCATCTGGGTGCTTAACCGGGCTGCTAGTGTGCTAATCAGTTCTTCTTCCCGGTCAGTTTTACGGCTGTTACAAATCAGACCGCCCAAGCGCACACCACCAGTATGAGCATACTTGAGCACACCACGAGCGATGTTGTTAGCAGCGAACATCGCCATCATTTCACCGGAGGTGACGATGTAGATTTCTTGTGCTTTACCTTCACGGATGGGCATGGCGAAACCACCACACACAACGTCACCTAACACGTCGTAGCTGATAAAGTCTACGTCTTGGTAAGCACCGTTTTCTTCCAAGAAGTTAATGGCGGTGATGATACCCCGACCAGCGCAACCAACACCGGGTTCAGGACCACCAGATTCCACGCATCTGATACCTCGGAAGCCAGTGATCAACACTTCTTCTAGTTCTATGTCTTCTACAGCACCCCGTTCCGCAGCCAAGTGCAACACGGTGGTTTGGGCTTTACAATGCAGAATCAACCGGGTAGAGTCAGCTTTGGGGTCACATCCTACAATCAGAATGCGCTGACCCACTTCTGCCATTGCTGCAAGGGTGTTTTGGGAGGTGGTAGATTTACCGATACCGCCTTTACCGTAGAAAGCTATCTGTCTAATTTTTTCGTCGGACATGATGAGTTATCCTGCAATTGTTTGATGTGGTGGGTCTTTGATCGTGAGTCGTCACACCTGTTAAGTTACAGTTGTGACTGCATGTAGAACGTCGCTGGTAGCCTTGACACGGAGTGCTTTAGGGAGGCGATCGCTCTACAGCAAAAACAGTTGGATGAAAGAACATAGAATTGTTAATGAATTCTTAGGTTGCTAATAGCTAATGTCATTGCTAAGGATTAGCAATTAGCAATTATTGAGACGAGTTGTTTTGATTCAACATGCGGCTTCTTTTTACAGTAATGAACAAAGCGATCGCCATCAGTATTTCCATGGGTATAAGTGAATAAGCGAGACTTAAGCCCACGCATAACAAAGCAATCAATGCCGCAACCAACTGTAGAATTCCGCGAGATTTGCTTGCTATACGAACAAAAGCTATGGCAAGCGCCAGGGTCATCAATGAAAACAAAAACATCACACAAAACTTGAATAATTACTAGCGAATGTATTGACTGATATCCTCTCCACACTCATCTAAGAGATAAGATAAAGCACGGAAACGCAATCCTATAAACTCGTCATACAAAGGATTGAATTTGCACAGTGGTGGAATGTTGAATGTATGCCCAGCTATGTAAAAATCTCGCTCGAAGGGGCAGCCGGAAGGGATAATTTTGCAAATTAGATTAGCGAGGCGGGCATTTTTAACTTGGATTCCATCCAGCCATCGCCGCAACGGGAACAGAATATTAAATGACCCATGTCCTCTATTTTTTGGAGCATGGTAGTCATGAGTATGATCTTGAGAGTGGGAAATAGTTGCCATAATGAATTCTATCGTTAGATATTAAGCTGATATGCCGCCGCGTTTGTATTAGTTAGTCGTGGTTAGGCGAGACAGGAGTTAAACTAATTTGTAATTGATAATTATGAATTAGTTTGAGTGGAATATGTGTGATGGAGTTAATGAAGCAGCTTCTTCCCTCTTTGCAGGGATGCAAAACAGGTGCGTTCTTCAAGTATGAGTATCCATTTTCAAGTTAGAACTGCGATCTCGGCTGCATTAGTAACTACCGGATTTTGCTTTGTTTGTTGTCAGTTCCATAACGGAGGAGGGTAAAGAGTCGTGTATAGCAATCCTATTTGATTTCCGAACAAGGGAGACAAGGAGGACAAGGGAGACAAGGGAAAGGTGTTCGTATCTCCTCCACGGATTGCTATAGACTTTGGTGTCATTGAATTTCGCGATCTTGTTTTTGGCGATATAAGTTTTATATCAGCAGTTCCAACGGGGGTAGTATAGTGTGACCCGAATAGAATTTATTGAATTGATTAAGCTTGTACTCAAAGCCCGAAACCCTATTATTTTAAAGCCTTCGAGAAATTACCAAAATTGTTGGAGGGTATGGGTACTAGTATTTTTAGGTTAGGGTACTAGTATTTATGAAGGAGGGGATAAGTATTTTTGTACTCAAACAAACTCTAAGCCTATCAATTATTTGAGCGCAATCTTAGCTCTTTTTCGATTGATCCATAGAGTACTCAAAAGCTACTAAAACACTTGGTTTTTCATTCTGTCTCATTTATTACCAAATTATTTGGTAATACGTCTGCTTTGTTACAGTTTTAGTAACTCTTGTGATGTTAATCTTAGCATATATCTAAAACTTGCATATTGTTCCCTCCTTTTTTAGTCTGATTTAGCCCAAGCAGGCATTCAAAGCTATTGCTTACTGACGACGCATGAAAACAGAAAAAAACGGAACCAAGAGCGCGAAGAAGCGTTTGGATTAATCACACCTCCACCCTACCTGATTACCGATTCAGACCCACGACACACACTCATGACTGCAATGCCGCTTACTCATAAGGGCATCTCAACACCCATATCAGATCCAGCTGGGGACTATGCAGAGGAAATCTTTCGCAAAGCTAATCAAATCATACCAGGTAGCTTTCAAACCCTAGATTGCAAAAGCCCGGGAGCATCCACTTTTGGCGGATAGACTTTTTTAGATGAACCATATAGCAGGCTT
>CAZZXJ010000377.1:0-6662 GCA_964657905.1 uncultured Stigonema sp. | reverse complement strand
CCCCCGCCCTTACCATGTGGTCAATTCTACGAGATGAAACGACCGAATTCCGTTACGCACAGGATGCTCAATTTGTATAGTGCGTAAGTCCTAACTCTAGCCCTTTCAAGGTGAACGTTTGTACTATGAGAAAATCATGTTTTTCACCCGATTTTGGGATTTTGGCGCTGGCGATCGCTTAATTTACAGTCCAAAAATCTGGAGTTTAATACATAGATTTTTTATTCAATTCCAGCCGATGGCTGAAATGCCGCAAAAACCGTGATAGTACAAATGCTCACCTTGAAAGGGCTAGTCCTAACTCTTAAGGAACACATTTTGGAACCCCTATCCTGCAAGGCTTTCAGAAAATCGAGACAAATGTGTTCCTTTCATATTTTGCTAGTGGCAATCGCCGCTAGTGAGAGGCTCTTATCTTGCACCTGGAAATTTGAATGTCAATTCCTTGACTAAGTGCTAGTTCTGTGAGGCGTTGAATGTCTTGTAAAAGAAGTAACACCACCAAGTGTTGTTATACCATTTCACGTTAATGGCGATACATATGAATTTTGTAGAGACGCGAAATTTCGCGTCTCTACAGGTGTGTATTTATATCAAGGTTTTTGTGAAACGGTATTAGTTGTACCTTTTTTGTTTGAAGCCAATATGACAGATTTAGTGATAGCACCTCTGTCAATTTTTGAGGCAAGTTATTTTTGCTCGATTTCTAAAGCTTGTCTTCTTTGGTCAATGCTTGGTTGACCCGCTTAGGTTTATCTTCTTTTGTTAACACCATAAGAGCATTAATGCCAGCGAGGGCGATTTTCTCGAAGTCATACTGGAAGTCGGGGTTTTTTACAGCAAGTACAAGTGAGCCGACTAGTGTGATAGATACAACGATGGTAGCAAACCTCTTCATCAGTTTGTCCAACGAAGCTTCTATAACAAAGTTGTTAACTAGGTTTTGGTAGTCTGGTGATACCTCTTTTTTGACTATCATTAGGAGAAATACCTTTATTTAGATGTAGAGTTACAACAGTACTTAGTGCCAATTTACTCAGAAAAATTTGTCTAAGTATAGCTTTTGGGTCAGCCAACTGAGAGCATGCATTTTTGCCATTGCTCAACAAATTAATTATTTAATCTCAATTAAATTGGATTGAGAATTTTTAATCTAAAAATATTGTCTCTTATCAGTCAAATATCACCAATTGGATAAAATCAGTATCTAACTCAATAAATCCCAGAATAAAAGTATGTTGGAGTAAGAGGGATGGAAAAGTATGAAATAGTAATAATGTTTCTTTATTTGCTCATTTATAAGAATTATTCATGATAGATTAAACACAAAAATGGCAAAGGAAATCATTAATATATGAACTTTGAAGAAGCTTTCAGTGTTGCAGATGCAGCAGTATTTGCCAATACTGGGAAACATTTGACAGATGTGGAGAAAGGAGTCCTTGAGGGTTCTTGTGACAGTCGGAGTTATACAGATATAGCTAACACTGTTGGATATTCTGAGAATTACATACAGCGGGATGTGGGTCGCAAGCTATGGGAAAAACTTTCAAGGGCTTTAGGAGAACAGGTCAGTAAAACCAATTTTCGATCAGCACTGGAGCGTTACTTGCGCCGACAACCACAACCAGAAGATACCCTCCCACCAGTATTAGAGTTTGAACATCCCGATAATGGTTATGTACCTCTAAATTCGCCTTTTTATGTCCAGGGTCTTCTTATTGAGTCTCTTTGTTATGAGACGATTTTGAAGCCGGCTTCCCTGATTCGGATTAAAGCACCAAATCTGATGGGCAAAACTTCTTTAACGATGAGGATTCTCGCTCATGCATCTCAGACAGGTTATCGCACAGTGTATTTAGATTTTGGCAGTGTAGAAGTGAAAGTTTTAACCAACCTAAATAGGTTTTTACGCTGGCTCTGTTGGAGCGTTGGTAAGCAGATCGATCTGGAGAATCAGCTTCAAAAGCTTTGGGATACAGAGATTTCTAGTAGCAATGATAACTGCACGGGTTACTTCGATGAATATTTATTGCCTGAAATTGGCTGTCAGTTAGTCTTAGGGTTAGATGCGGTAGATAGAATTTTTCTCTATCCAGAAGTTGCTAAAGACTTTTTCAGTATGCTCCGTTCCTGGCATGAGAAAGGGAAGATTGATAAGACTTGGGGACAGATGCGGCTAATGTTGGCATATTCTACAGAAGTCTATGTTCAATTGGACACCAATCAATCTCCATTTAACGTGGGTGTGATTGTGGAATTACCTGAATTTGACCAGCATCAGGTGCTTGATTTAGCAAAGCAACACAGACTGGATTGGCAGGATATTCAAGTAGGGAAATTGTGGGCAATGGTAGGTGGGCATCCTTATTTAGTACGGTTGGCCCTGTATCATGTTGGTTCCCAAATGGTGACGCTAGAGCAGCTACTACAAACGGCTTCCACGGAAGCTGGAATTTACAGCAACCATTTACGGCGTCACTTGGAAAATTTACAAGTAGTTCCAGAACTTGCAGAGGCGCTGAAACAAGTTGTTAGTTCCCCTAATCCAGTGGAATTAAATCCTATGCAAACTTATAAGTTGTACAGTCTGGGACTGGTGCAGCAGCAAGATAATTCAGTAACGCCTCGGTGTAATTTGTACCGTGAGTATTTTAGTAGAGTATTGAAATGAATAACTATGAATATCAAGTTGGAGGAAGTCTACCGATTGATGCTCCCAGCTATGTTGAAAGACCAGCAGATGATGAACTATATGAATGGTTAAAAGCAGGAAAATTTTGTTATGTTCTTAACTCCCGGCAGATGGGCAAGTCCAGCTTGCGGGTGCATACGATGCAAAGGCTACAAGCCGAAGGGATAATTTGTGCGTTTATTGATTTGACGGGGATTGGCAAGCAGGATGTGACGCCGGAAAAGTGGTATGCAAGTGTTGTCCAATCTTTGGTGAGGAGTTGTGATCTTGGAAAAAAATTCGATTGGCGGGTTTGGTGGCGAGAGCAACGGGATTTGCTTTCACCCGTACAACGATTGAGTGAGTTTATTCAAGAAGTACTGCTAGTACTAGTAGAAAAAAGAATTGTGGTTTTTATAGATGAAATTGACCACGTTCTTAGTCAGAATTTTTCCCTCGATGATTTTTTTGCCCTGATTCGGTTTTTCTATAATCAACGGGTTGATAAGCCAGAATATCAGCGTCTTACTTTTGCTTTGTTAGGGGTGGCGACGCCTTCTGATTTGATTCGAGATAAAACCCAAACACCATTTAATATTGGTCGAGCGATTGAACTATACGGATTTCAGGACGAGGAAGCCCAGTCCTTGGTGCAGGGATTGAAGGGAAAAACAGATAATCCCCAAGCAGTAATGGGAGAAATACTGTTCTGGACTGGGGGACAACCGTTTTTGACCCAAAAGTTATGTCAGTTGGTGGTTACGTTTGCTGGAGATACCTCCCAGTCTCCCTTAAAAAAAGGTGAGCAAGAGTGGGTAGAGCAGATAGTAATGTCGCACATTGTTGAGAATTGGGAATCCCAGGATCAGCCAGCCCATTTGCAAACTATTCGCGATCGCCTCCTTAGTAGTAAACACTATATAAAGCAGATGCTAGAAATATACCACTCCATTTTGCAACACGAAGAAGTAGACGCGGATGACTCTTATGAACAAATGGAATTACGGCTGACAGGATTGGTAGTTAAGCATGATGAGAAATTGAAGCTTTATAATCCCATATATCAGCAGGTATTTAACCAGAATTGGCTCAACAAGGAACTGGAGAAGCTGCGACCCTACGCAAAATCTCTGAGAGCTTGGGTAGAATCTAAGTATCAAGATGATTCATATCTGTTGCGTGAACAGGCGTTTCATGAAGGATGGAATTGGCTATTTTATCAAGGCTTTACTCCAGAGAATGAATTCAGTCTTCAGGAGCATCACTTTTTAATTGCTAGCCGAGTCCTAGACAAACGACGAAATTTGGCAGAAGCAGACCGAGAAACGATTGAAATAGCACAAAAACTGCTTGGGAAGGTTAGCAATCCCCTAACTGTAATTAGACGAGTACTGTCACTGACTAGAGCCGAACCAGTTCTTACCCAAAAGCTTTTCCAACTCATTCTTAATGATGAATTTCCAATCCACAATGATGAGGATGAAGCTGATTGGGTAAAGCGGATAGTGCATGAGCGCATTATTGAGAATTGGGAAATTGGGCATCAGCCAGAACACTTACACATTCAGAAAATACGCGATAGTCTCCTGCAGAATAAAGATGTGGAAAGTCTACTGCAACTCTATCGGCATGTTTTGCAGTCAGGAAAATTAGTAGCAGATGATGGATTTGAACAACGGGATTTGTTAAGACTAGGTTTGATAGTTAATCATGAAGGTAAATTAAAAGTCGGGAATGATATCTATGAGAATGTTTTTAGCAAGAATTGGGTTGACAAGGAATTAGAAAAAATACAGCTTCAAAAGCAGCAAAGTAGTAGACGTAAAAAAAGTAAGTTTACTGCGATAGGTTTGACTTTTATCGTTAGTATGGGGAGCGTTACGTGGATTAGTTTTTTCTCAGGCAGTTGCCCTGCTGATGAGAAATTCCGTGGTACTTGTGTAGAGGCTTTGACTGAAGTAAAAGATGTCCCCTTAGGAAAATTTTACTATGGTGGGTCTACAAGTTTTGCTCCTCTGCGGTCTCTAACTGTGATTACCGCTATCAAGCAAGCATATCCTTTGTTTGATTTGGAATATGTTCATCCGAAAAAAGAAAAGCCTGGTTCAGGAACGGGAATTGAAATGCTTTTGAACGGAGAACTGAGTTTTGCGCAGTCTTCCCGTCATCTAAAGCCAATAGAGTCACAAATTGCTAAAGAAAAAGGCTTTACACTAGAGGAGAGATCTGTTGCGATTGATGGCATTACCATTTTTATCAATGATAAGCTTCCAATCCATGAGCTGACCCGACCCCAAGTGCAAAAGATTTTTACCGGGGAAATAAAGAACTGGAAGGATGTGCATGGTCCTGACCTTCCGATCCACGCCTTTATGCGTGACTCGAAAGCTAGCGGTACTGTAGATTTTTTCAAAGACGCAGTGTTAGATGGAAATGACTTCGGTCATTTTGAACAGATAACAACCGTCACCGAGGGTTTAAAGAAGGTTGCTAACACTCCCGGTGGAATCACTTATGCCACAACTTCAGAAGTTGTCAGACTAGAAAGTGTACCAGTAAAACTTCTCCCACTGGCCTCTAACAAGGATGGACCTTTTATAACTCCCTTTAGTGACAAAAACACTCACGAAGTGAATAAACAGGCTTTTGCCGATCAATCTTATCCAATTACTCGGAAACTTTTTGTGATTATCAAAAAAGATGGTGGTCGAAATGAGCAAGCTGGTACGGCTTATGTCAACTTACTTTTGAGCGTTGAAGGTCAAAAATTAGTAGAGCAATCTGGTTTTGTATCTACCCGGCCATCTAGATCCAGGTAGTGTAGATTTGTTGCTTACTTACGTTGTGAATTAAGCAAGTGTGGGATTGATATAAATTTAAGAGTCCACTTTTTCCAAGATAGCCGTGTCTTGTCGCTTGTATGGTCACTCTTACACCACGCTGTCATACGAGCGCGATTCAAATCGCAATGACATATCCTAAGTGATTAGGCGGACATGATATCAAATAGTGAAAATTGTAAAGTACGGATAAGCATATAAAGTGAAATTTTGACAACAGAATTATAAGAGTTTCAACACAAATCCAGCGGTTTAATGTAAACTTTAAGCGAATAGCAAATTTGGTATAAATGTGCAAGAGCTTATTCCAAAACGACATCTTCGTAAAGCTCTGCTATTGTTCCTTTAAAGTTAATACTATGTAGTCGAAATGACTTATCTTCTGCTGTGTAAGATTGCAAAACCCACAGTCCTTCATCATTACGGCGGAAACACTCGACTCGCTGACGTTTTGTGTTAATTAAAACGTACTCTTGGAAACTTTCTAAAGTTTGGTAATCGGCGAATTTGTCTCCCCGATCAAAGGCTTCAGTAGAGTTAGATAAAACTTCGACAATTAAACAGGGAAATTTTTTATACGCAGGAGTTTCCTGGTCTCGTTGGTCGCAAGTGACCATCACATCGGGATAGTAATATCGATTTAGAGATTCGATACGAGCTTTCATATCGGCGATGTAAACACGACAGCCTGAGCCGCGTACATGATTACGGAGGAGAGCAAACAGGTTGCCGGCAATGGTAACATGGGGGTCAAGCGCTCCAGCCATTGCGTAGATGTAGCCGTCGATGTATTCATGTTTGATGTCGCTGTGTTCCTCCATTTGGAGGTATTCGTCAGGGGTGAGGTAGACTTCAGGAGAAGCAACCATCTTTAAGACCTCAAGGTTAAGCAACTGAAATTTATTGACTTAATTTCTAGAATAACTTTTGCGAGCGAAATATAGGCTTTCTCGTTACTAGCCTGAGCCTAGTACTTCACCAAAGCAACAATGCTTGGTTTATGATGATTTGTTCGTAGTGAGGACTTTAGTCCTCAAGAACACGAGGGCTGAAGCCCTCACTACGAACCCTTAAAAGTTTCGTTGATGGAGTACTAGTACAGGGCGGCAGAAATAACTAGACAGTTAAAAACAGCTTAAAACCCAGTC
>CAZZXJ010000376.1:0-6675 GCA_964657905.1 uncultured Stigonema sp. | reverse complement strand
TTCGCGTCTCTACAAGGTTTATCGGTTGACAGTTCCGCTTATCCGAGCAGTATTGCCACTCTTGTTAACTGGTAGCAGTAAGGCGTCCTTTAATAAGGCGATTACTTTCTCTTTATTCTCAGTAAATTCATTAACTAAAATTATAAGTTCTGGAAGCTTATTAATGGTTTCTACGTCATATTGAAAGCAAGCTCAAATTACTGGCGCAAAGCCCAAGCATTGGAAGAAAGCGTGACGAATTAGTGCCAAGTATGCGTAGTTTTCCAGTAGGGAATTATCTGATTTTCTACCGCTCCCTAAACCAAGGGAATGTTTTTTCTAACTCTCGATTTAACTGATTTAAAGCATTTTGTAACCGCTGTAATTCCTCAGATTTTTTAGTAGTTTCTAGCGGCTCTTGACTGACTGTAAAACAAATTACTTTTTCTGCTTTTTTCTCATATTCAGCCAATATATTTAATCCTTGACTGCTAAAGCAACTCAAATAGTCATCAATGGCATCCACACAAATTTTTGCCACCTGTTGATGATAAGATTCGTTAGCTGTTTTTTCTTCTTGTTTTTGTAAACTCTGATTTACGAGATAGGTAATACTTCCAACAAAAGCTGCTCCCACAGGACCACCCAATAACCAACCAACACCACTGCCAACAGCTATTGAACCTGGTTCACTTAAACCATTGAAATTACTCGGCTGAGGGGGTAATGTTACGTTTGGCTCAGGGGGAAAAGTAATTAATAAATCTTTTGGTCGTTCTTCTTGTAAAAATTCGTATGCTTGGTAAAGGCATTTTAATACAGCTAGTTGTAACTCGACCAAGTCTTTTTTTAAAGTATCTTTCTCCCAAGTTTTAAATTTATTTTGCGCCAGTGCCACAGCGGCATCAGCTTGATATTTATTTTGCAATTTTGGTAAAGCTAACCAATCGCGCAACTCACCAACACTAGTAGTAAAGCCTTTTTTCATAAGTTGTTTTGCACGGTTTTTTATTTCGTTTTCGGTATGATTTTTATCATCTATTTTTTGTAATTCAAGCTTTATAATATCAAATTTTGCTTTTAAGGATTGCTGAATTTGGGATGCAACAGGTTCAACTCTTGGCAGTACACTCTGGGGGTTTTGTTGAAGAATTGCCACAAGATTTTGCAAAGCTGTTTCAAAAGCTGCTAAACCGCTACTACTAGCTGCTGCAACATCGCCTTTGTGTCTCGCTTTTAAAGCAGGTAAAGCATCAACGCGATATAAGTTACTAAAACCCGGTGGTAATTCCGCTCGAAAACTTTCAGCAACAAGCCGCAGACGATTTTGGACTTGTTTTTGCTCTTCTAGTTCAAGTAAATTCAGAAAGTCTGTAACAAAAATAACCGTTTTAATGCCACGATCTAATAGCCAATCTCGCAAGTTTTCTCGCTCACCCAAAGTCATTAACTTACGTGCATCCAGCAACTGCACTACCAAGTTTGCACCCAACAGTTCTTGGCGCACTAAATTATCTTGTTCTTCTCTGTCATTCGTTCCTGGCAAATCGAGGAATTCTACACCCGTATCTAAGAAGGGATGAGGACAAAAAACTTCTACAGATGCAACATCGCTTTGCATCCGCCTGTTGTCATCCAAAATCGCAAATTTATTTAAAAATTCAGTGCCACTGTGATAAATTTCCGTACCATCTACCAAGATAATTCGAGTTCGTAAATCCGTTCCATGCTTAACAGTAATTGCCGCACCTGTGGTCGGAATCAAATCAATTGGTAAAGCAGCATTCCCCAGCATGGCATTCAGCAGGGTTGACTTGCCATGATTAAAAAGACCAAACACTGCAATCCGAAAGTTGGAATTGGTGAGATAATTGCAGAGGGCGATCGCATCTCGCGCCAGTTGTGATTTCGGATCTAAATCTAGCAAAGCAGATGCAGATTTGATAGCATCTGCCATCTGCTTGTAACTTTCATGCTGTTGTTGCATACTTCCCTCCTCCCTTACGGGCGGGGTAACCCCGCCCCACCTAGGACAATAAAATGATGTCAGCATTCACAGCGCATCATATGTAAATTAACTTACATAAAAATGCGGTGACAACAGTAATTACACTGTTGTCACCGCCAAATTACCTGTTTACCTTCAGCCTGCGGGGGTTCAGAGGCAGCTTTGATGGTAGGTCACTCTGATTGAACGGTTAAACTCATCCCAATACTACTCGGTTAAGATAATTACCCTGAATGCGAAACCTTGTAGAGACGCGATAACCCTTGTCTCTACAACCAGAATTCCCATCAAAAAAACCTTAACCGAGTAGTATTGAAACTCATCCCACAAGAGTACAGTCGTGGGATTTCGTATGGGGCATGCCCCATGCCCTATGCCCGATGCCCGAAACGGCGAGGCTTCGATTTGGAACACCCCTACAAGGAGTCGGATTCCTCGCCGTTTTCTTTGATTACCAAACTACTCGTTCGCAGGAGGAGGGCTTGGGCGATCGCCCGGCGGATGAGGCGGAATACCTAGTGCGTCAGTCAACTGTTGTTCTGTGACACCCAGCTTCTGGGCTGCGCCCTTAAAATCAGGTCGAGGCGGACGCTGATTTCTATCGGATGGACTTGGAGGATTGGCAGGTACTCCCAGCGCATCCTTTAACTGTGCTTGCGTGACTCCTAGCTTTGTCGCAGCCGCAGCAAAATCAATCCGGGGTGGTTTGTGCTGTCCGTCCGGTGGTTGGTTGTCCGGTGGTGGCGTCTGTGCGATTTGATGGATTGGAGCCTCGGCATTTGCCCGATTGAGTGAAGTAAAACCAAATGTGCCAACCAGAACAGGAATCGCTGTCACGAGCAGTAATTTTACTTGGCGAATATGCATCAGTCAAAAGATAGATTGTTTACATTTCTAATTTAAGCGACCCAAAATTACAGTTCGCCTAGGTTCTGGATTACAGTTTTGTAATTTTAGGGAGGAATGTTAAAAGCGATCGCGGAGTTACGGCAAGGCGGAATGCCTTTCACGACGACACTGTGGGGTTGGGGGGAAACCATGACAAAACAGGACAACCTTTGTCCACGGCTTAAGTGTTTAACATGTAACCCTCATTCTCTCGTGACCCCCCTGAACGGTTACAATCGCTGGCAGGCAAACAACGTAGCGAGTAAATTTTCACTTGTTTTTTTTCAAATAGGGATGCTTTCTAATTTGCCGAATAGCATCAACTATATTTGAGTTAATTTTAAACACTTGTATTACATTTACTTAATTTTATAAATATAATTTTTATGATTAAAAAATACATTCTTGATAGTTATAAAATAAAGCATATTATACTAATAAAATAGCAATTATAATAGAAAAAATGCATGACTGCGGACCCACTGTTCTATGAAATATTCAAAGAAATACCTGAATTATTCTTTGAACTAATCGGTCAACCAGAGAAAGACCCAAGCATCTACAAATTCAGCGCTCAAGAAATTAAACAGAGAGGTTTTCGTTTAGATGGCTTGCTGTCAACTCTCGAAGCTTACCCGAATGAGCCAATCTACTTTATCGAAGCTCAGTCTTATAAAGATGATAATTTTTACAACCAGTTTGTTGCAAAAGTTGTTCTTTATTTGACTCAGTATCAACCACCTAATGAAGAGTGGTACGCCGTCGTCATCTATGATACGAAAAGTAATGAAGGAAATTTCCCTGGATACTTAAATTTCTTTATACCGCATTTAAGTTGCTTTTATCTTGATGAACTTGCGAAAACTCCCAATCAATCGCTAGCTGTGGGAGTAATGCGTTTAATAGTCGAGAATAAAAGTAAAGAAAAAACTGGAGAACTTGCCAGACAGTTAATGATTCAAGCTCAACAAGAGTTAACTGATACCACTTTGGAGGAAAAGGTCTTAGAATTTATTAAAACGGTAGTGATTGATAAGTTTGTCAACTTGAGCCGAGAGGAACTTGAAGCTATGCTGAATTTAGAATCGTTGAGAAAGAGTAAAGTTTATCAGGAAGGTGTGGAGGAAGGTGTTCTCAAGAATAAGCTGGAGACGATTCAAATCTTATTAGAGTTGGGGTTAACCATTGAGCAGATTGCGGAACGTTTGAAGCTGGATGTGGAAACCGTGAGAAACAACGCTCAACAGTAAAACCTGCTTGGAGGCTATTTATAGGGGTACTTTGAACCCAAGTGCTCCTATGGTGTAAATCCAGAAAAACTTAAGTTTGCGTTCCTTGAGCTGTGAGGAGCTTGAAGTTATGCTGAATTTAGATTCGTTAAAACTGTGCTTCTGTGACTCCTAGCTTAGTCGCAGCAGCAGCAAAATCAGGTCGAGAAGGAATCGCTGCGACAGCTAACACTCGACGAATATTCATTACAATTAACCTCCAAAAGTACTGGTGTTTACGTTTGTGATTAAGTCACATCAAAATGACCGTTTTCCTGGTTTCTAAATTACAGTTTTGTAATTTAAGCCACAGGGGGGTGAATATAGAATGGAACAATTAGGTGAAGTAATGAATTCTTGTGAACGTTCTGTTTGTCGAGGATGAAGCAAAAATTGCTAACTTCGTCCGGGCTGGACTGAAGGAGCAGGGATTTGTCGTAGACTACTGCGACAACGGTGATGAAGGTTATCAGCAGGCATTAGACAATGAATACGACGTGATTGTACTAGATATCATGGTGCCGGGACTCGATGGACTATCGATTCTCAAACAATTGCGGCACAAAGGTCGGAATGCTCCCGTGATTTTGTTGACGGCTCGGAATGAACTGGACGATCGCCTGTCAGGGTTGAATTTGGGAGCCGATGACTACATTGCCAAACCGTTTTTTGTTGAAGAGTTAGCGGCTCGAATTCATGCCGTTGTGCGCCGGAGTGTGGGCGATCGCCAAAATCTGCTTTCGGTTGGACCGCTCAAGCTTGATCGCATCACGCGAGAAGTCACCTGCAATCAACAGGCGATCGAACTCACCAGCCGCGAGTTTAATCTTCTGGAGTATCTAATGCGCTCTCCCGGAAGGGTTTTCACCCGGACTCAAATCATGGAACACGTTTGGGGCTACGACTTTAACCCCAACACCAACGTCGTGGATGTTTGTATCCAGCGAATTCGTAAAAAAATTGACCCCATTGATGAAGCAGGCTGGATTGAAAGTATTCGCGGGGTTGGATATCGATTTCGCAAGCCAGACCCTCGCTCATGAAACGACCTTCGTTTCGACTCCGGATTGCCCTGTTGTCTGCGGCTTTAGCTGGAAGCGCATTAGTAGGGTTTGGCGCAGTCTCCTGGTTCCAGATTTACAACGCTCAGATCGGTCGGCTTGATGCAGAGCTTTTCAATCAGTTGATGCGGGCAGCCGATCCACTAGATAGACTGCCACGAAATCGAGAGCGATGGCAGTTCTACGCAGACTCATTACCCTATGCCTTTGGAACAAGTACAAAAATCCCTATGGCACTGTTGGTGCTTGAGGCAAACGGCAACACACTTTACCAATCCAACCAAGTGCCTGCCAACCTCGACGTCAATCGTCTGCTGCTTAGGCGTCTTCAGTTGACACCTCTGCCACCGCCCCCTCCTAGTAAGCCACCGCCAAAACCTGAGAATACAAATCCACACCAACGACCGCCCTTTATTCCCCCACGCCTACCTCGATTCGTCACTGAACAGACAACAACAGGAGCTTGGCGGATTGGGGCAGCTAAATCTCCCAATGTTCAGGTTGCAATTGCCGTTAGCCTGCGAGCTGTCAATCAACAGATGGCTACCATTAGCAATATCTTCCTTGTTTCAATTCCAGGAGCACTTCTGCTGGTTGCTGGAGGGGCATGGTTGGTTTCCGGTAGTGCCAGGGGTCCCATCCGTCAATTAACGGACGTCATTCAACAGGTGACCGTTAAAGGGCTAGATCAGCGGATTCCAGTTGGTACAACGGATGTTGAATTTGTCGAACTGATTCGGGTGTTTAACCAAATGCTATTGCGCTTGGAACGCAGTTTTACACAAGCCTCCCGCTTCAGTGCTGATGCCGCTCACGAACTGAGGACGCCACTGACTATTCTGCAAGGCGAACTGGAACGAACGCTGCAACAGGTTGACCCAGGGTCGGAAGTGCAACAGCGCTTAAGCAACCTGTTGGATGAGGTGCGCCGCCTGAGTACAATTATGCGGAAACTCTTGCTGCTGTCTCTCGCAGATGCGGGACAAATGAGCCTGTATCTGGTTGAGGTGGATATGTCTGAGTTGCTAATCGAGATGTTAGAAGATGTGGAACTGCTGGCTCCTCACCTGAGAGTGCAAACTGACATTGCAACCGGGCTGCGCTTCCTAGGCGATCGCGATCTCCTCATTCAAGTTCTGCAAAATCTCTTCAGTAATGCCATCAAATACAATCTCGCCAACGGCTGGATACAGATTCACGCAGGGCAAACTGAAACAACTCTCCACGTCACCATTGCCAATGCTTCAATTGACATTCCACTGAGCGATCGCTCACGCATTTTTGACCGATTCCATCGCGGTGATCCGGCGCGAACCCGCAAGGTAGAAGGAATCGGACTGGGACTCAGCCTAGCCCGTGAAATTGCCCGGGCACATCGTGGCGACCTCACTCTTGACTCAACATCCGACGGTCAAACAGCGTTCACCCTCACCTTGCCGATTACGTTACAGAGCCTCGCGATTGTTCCCCA
>CAZZXJ010000375.1:0-6683 GCA_964657905.1 uncultured Stigonema sp. | reverse complement strand
ATTGGTGCGGTGGTAGAGTCTGCCATTGTCTCAACCAAACCATCACTATCGTCTGTGATTTCAGGCTGAGCAACGGTTTGAGACTCGTACTTAGCAGCAAATTCTCGGATGGCATCAAAACCGACGCGATCGCAAAAATCTCCAAAACTTTCTCCAGACTCTTGTGACTGCTTGAAGTACACAAAAATTGGCTCTAGTTGGGTTTCCAAATCATTAAGATTCAGCCTTTCCATGTAAGGTAACGCCAGCCGCGTTTGATCTGGTGAACCTCCCAACCAAACTTGATAAGCCTCCGGAGCACTACCGACAAAGCCGAGTTCCGCCATGTAAGGACGAGCGCAGCCATTGGGGCAACCCGTCATCCTTACCACAAAATTCTCATTTTGTAAACCAACTTTGATTAAAAGTGCGCGAATCCGCTCTAAAACTCCTGGTATTGCCCTTTCTGATTCGGTAATTGCCAAGCCACAGGTAGGAAAAGCTGGGCAAGCCATGGAGTATCTCACTATCGGGTCGATTTTATCTAGGTCAAAGACCACGCCGTGAGTGTTGAGAATCTTTTGAATGGCTTGCTTGTTACTTGGCTCAATGTCGTAGAGGATAACGTTTTGGTGAGGTGTGAGGCGGATGGGTAAGTTAAACTTCTCGACAACTTCCCGCAAAGCAGTTTTCAGTTGGAAGTTACCTTCATCCTTAATTCGACCATTGTCAACGGAAATACCTAAGAAAAGTTTGCCGTCGCCTTGTTCATTCCAGCCGAGAAAGTCTTGATATTTAAACTCTGGCAGTGGTTGAAAGGGTGCAACTGATTTGCCAAAGTATTTCTCGACCATCGAGCGGAACTTGTCAACGCCCCAGTCGTGAATTAAATATTTTAACCGGGCGTGACGACGCTCAGTGCGATCGCCGTAATCTCTTTGAGTAGCAACAATCGCTTTAACTAAATTGTAAACGTCATCTTTTACCACATAGCAAATAGGGTCTGCCAAACGCGCAAAGGTTTCTTCTTTATTGTGTGTGCGACCCAAACCACCACCAGCAAAGACGTTAAATCCTTCTAACTCTCCCAAATCATCGGTAATTACCACCAAGGAGAGGTCTTGGGTATATAGATCAATTGAGTTATCCCCTGGAACCGTTACGCTTACTTTGAACTTGCGGGGCATGTAGCGATTGCCGTAAACAGGTTCTTCCTTGTCGTGGAAGATTGTCCCAGTACCATTTTGCTGTCGCGCCGCTTTCACCTGCGGGTCTTCTTCGGCACTAATTGCCATTTCCCCATCAAGCCAAATCTCGTAATAAGCTCCGGTTTGGGGTGTTAGCAATTCAGCAATATTATTAGCGTATTCCCAGGCATACTGATATTCTGGCTTATTTTTAAAGGGAGCTGGTGGTGCCATGACGTTGCGGTTCAGGTCGCCGCAAGCCCCCAGTGTCGTACCCAAGTTTTTGATGATGGCGGCAAGTGTTGCCTTGAGATTTTTCTTCAAAATCCCATGCAACTGAAACCCTTGACGGGTGGTTGCTCGCAAGGTATGGTTACCATATTCATCAGCCAGATGATCTAAAGTCAGATAAAGCTGTGGCGGAACGAACCCACCAGGATTCTTTGTCCGCAGCATGAACTGATAATCTTTCTCCTGTCCCTTGAGCCGATTGTCGCGGTTATCTTGTTGGTAAGAGCCGTGAAACTTTAGAATTTGTACTGCATCTTCGCTAAAGTGAGTTGTATCTTGAAGAATCTCAGTCGCCACAGGTTCACGCAAAAAATTACTGCGTTCTTTGAGTGCTTCTACTTTAGAAGGTTTGCGGCTTGTTGTCTGAGGCGGAGCGGATTTAACCATTGGAGTGATACAGTTTTCTTAAAAAGGCATCGGTAATAGCCGAAGCAGGAAGTTATAAGCACCCTTTCGGCAGATTCATCCCCGGATATCCGGTCGGAATTAAGAGGAATTTTCTTATTTTAACATGGCAAAAGCTGGGTTTGTCCGTGATGCAACACTTACCAAACCCAGCGATATTAGATATAAGTTACCAGTTAACAGCAGTTAACGCTACTCCATTGTTGGACATTTTAAAACCTGGCAGATAAAAGTGAAGATTTAGGAGTTATGACTGATGAGCTATTTACTTCTAACAAGGCTTGTAGTTGGGCTTTAGCGCGCTAAAGCGCAACTACGAACTTTAATTTATTTATGTCTACCAACTTAGATAGTAATTTTCATGGAGATTTAATCATGTCAACCGCTGCAAAAACCTTGTCTGGTTTAATGGGACTGTGTGTAGGTGATGCTTTGGGTGTGCCAGTAGAGTTTAAAAGCCGTGCTGAACGAGTTAAATCTCCAGTGACATCAATGCAGGGTTATGGAACTTGGGATGTACCTCCTGGTACTTGGTCTGATGACAGTTCACTCACGTTTTGCTTGGCAGAGTGTCTTTGTAGTGGGTTTTCCTTGGACACTATAGCCAATTCATTTTGGCGCTGGTACAACGAAGCTTACTGGACAGCCCACGGTGATGTATTTGATATTGGCAATACTACGTTTCTGGCAATCGTGAATTGGCGACAAGGAACTCCACCTCTAGAAGCAGGAGGAAAGAGTGAAAACAGTAATGGCAATGGTTCTTTGATGAGAATTTTGCCAATGGCTTATTGCCATAAAAGCCTAAACTTAAGCGAACTGATTTTGCGGACGCATCAAGTTTCTTGTATTACTCACGCTCATTTAAGGTCGCAAATGGCCTGCGGCATTTATATCAGTATTGCAGTTTCTCTACTAGAAGATGCTGACAAACTGCAAGCAGCTTATTTGCAAGGTTTACAACAGATCAATAACATTTACTCATCATCTGAGTATGCCTCCGAAATGCGATATTTTGCCAGAGTTTTTAGTGGAGAGATTGCCCATTTGCCAGTAGAAGAGATCCGTTCTAGCGGCTATGTGGTTGATACGCTAGAAGCATCACTTTGGTGTTTGCTAAATAGCTCGTCCTATGCCGAAGCAGTATTGAAAGCTGTAAACTTGGGCGGTGATACAGATACCACCGCCGCTGTTACTGGTGGGTTAGCGGGAATTTACTACGGCATGGAGAATATTCCTCCAGATTGGATTAAGCAAATTGCCCGTAAACAAGACATTATGGATTTGGCAGCGCGTTTGGCAGGGGCTGTTTAGGAAACTTAGTAGGTGAAATGCTGTTATGGTCTGAGGCCACCTTCTAACTTAATCAGTAAACAATATTCTTGCGGACGCTGCTTTGAAAAGCAGAACATGTTAATTGTTGATTGTTAGTTATTCTATTAAGAACTAACAACTAACAACTAACTAAACACTAGACAAGGAGTAAACTTGTCCGTCAATCAACAGCCGCGTGATTCCCTTTGCCTGTAGATGATAACGAGCCTTGTGCAGCATTTTACTATCGGGAACTTTAATCACGCGATCGCGCTTTGTGGAAAAGCGCTTTGCCACACGATGGTTATCAAAAACTGGCAGCGTTTTTTCCAGGGTTTCTAAGTTAGGAATGTGCCCTAAGTCACCAAAGTCCTTGAGTGGTCGGGTGATTAATTCTGAGGATCGGTCTATGACTAAATAGCAAGTTTTGGGCAAACTGGCTGCTGACAGTGGCAAGACTCGAACTAATGTGTCACCTGACCTTGGTCTTGTAACTATAGGCGGGGCTGTATCAAAATCTTCTTCATCTTCGTCTAGGTATTCCTCATCGTCTTCTAAATCCTCTAGATCCTCCAACTCGTCGTCTGACTCGTCTAGCAAGTCTTCGCCCAGCATTTGAGCTATCACTTTTGCTTCGGAATGTGCATCTTCTAGACGTGGGCTAGGAATGCTTTTTATTTCTGAAGGTTGTTGTTCAAAAAGTTCTAATTGCTCTCCTACTGGTGGATTCGGTTCCGTCGTCGCTGAGGAACGACGCCGTATCCGTTTAATAATAGGCATTGAGCCACCGCGATTAGTCGGGCTTGGTTGCTCCTCTAGTATTGGCTCCTGTAACTGAACTTCTTGAACAACCTTAGGCACAGTTGCTACGAAGACTTCTGTTTCTGGCTCTAAGTGAGAGAATACAGGCGGCTTGTCGTAGGTTACCTGTGCCCTTCCTTCAGGAGTTCTGGCAGCACGCTTTAAAGAAACGAGGTATTCGTACTCGTCCTCTGGCAAAGTACTTTTCAGTAGGCGGCTAATTGTCGAGTTGCTCACGCCATAACGATCCGCCAAAGTTGAAGTCGTTTCGGCAGTCTCGCGATATAATTTGAGAATTTCCTGCTTATCAGAGTCTGTTAGTTTTCTCACGGTAGACACCAAAAATCTTTGCTAAGCTCTTTTTCGTCCACGCTCCCGTCTAGAACGGTTTAATGATGCGTCATATTCTAGGGCAGCACCCATACCAAATAAAACCCCACTCCATACCCAAAATACTTCTAAAATCTCCCCGCTTTGATAATTGGGAATCGAATTAGTGGCGTATTTTAACCACATATCTGCAATGTATAGCGAAAAGGCTGCCGCTGCAATCATTCGCCAAGACAGAGACGCTCGTCCGCCCCAAAAGGCTAACAGTAAGGTGGTGGCAATCATTAACAGTAGCACGTCGCTGACGACATAAAACCAATTTAAAATTGGAGCGATATTCGTTGCCCATGCTGGCGCTTGCTTTGCGGCTGCTTCAGTTGGCTGATTTCTAATCAGCCAAGCTAATGCACTACCGAAAGCGCCAATTGTCAACACAATTATCCACTGCCATGTTTCTAAATTGAGTCGCCTAGAAGCTACTGCCAATATCATACTTACGCCTAATAACAGATAACTTGTCACAAAAAACACATCGCCTAAGGAAACGAGCGGTTCTTCTTTCAAGACTATTTCCTTATAATCAAAAAATATCCCTCCTAAGAAATAAGAAAACATACCTATACTAATTGCCAGCCAAACATTCCGACCGCTGACGATTTGCGGACTGCGCCAATTTCTCCAGCATAGTAGACTAGCACCGAGATAAGCTACTGCTTCTAAAATATATGTACCGAGCATGTACCACATGGCACGCCTTTCTATGCCATCTGCGTCTGGAATTTTGGCACTAAACAACAAAAAGTACAACAGTGCCAGCACACCCCAGCCAATGCTAAATAGGACGATGTTCTGAGTCGTCAAGATCGATTCATTTCGGTATGATTTGTTGTAAGCGCTACTCATAGAACTTTATTGTATATATGCACTTTAGCAGTATTTTGGCTGATAGATTGTATGAGAAGCAGCCGTTTTGACAAGGGCAACCCAATTTAAAGCCAGAACCATGAATAATCCCATCCTCAGAGAAACTGCTATGTACTAATGCCATAGTTTACTCACAGAAGATTGATTTAGCCAACTGATGAACAGCGATCGCTCTTCCTCTGGCATATCTTGTAACCTCTCTACGGCTTGATGAGCAAAGTTGGTATTGCCAAAATACGCTTTCGCTAGCCGATGCAGTTCTTGCAAGAGAGTAATGACATGATTTTCTTGCCAAATCGGCATTTGGGTTGTCTCTAGGGGGTTCATCGTCAGCAAGTATTTAGCTGCGTCTGGTGAAGACACAGTCGGAAATTCCCCATGCTGCAATACCGACCCAATATCTTTCTCAAACAATCCCGCTTGCCGAGTGCCTAAAAATTCTTCAATGTCTATGTACACGGCTTGCAGCAGTAAAATACTAGCGAGTGTGAAAATTCCTGTCCTGTTATGGCTATCTGTGTCACTACTTAGGTGCTCTAAACGAATTTTACCCCAGACGCTGTAGCGATCCGGTTCCTCCAGCAAGACGCAAGCTTTGCCTCGGTTATCCGTTAAATCTCTCCACAAAGCTCTAGCTTCTTCTTCTTCGTTAGCTTTAAAGATGCTAATCAACCGAAAGGTTTGCCCCTGATAATGGAGGATCGGCATCGGCTGATCCCGCTTTGGGTGCTGAATGGTCGATATATCAACATCCTGCCGTTTGAGAATAAACATGGCATCCTAACTCATCATACAGGGGCTTTCTTAAACATAGGAGATATAATAGCTCTTGGTTGCGTTGGCGTGACAATACTAATTCCTTATTTGCTTGGTTTTTAGTCTACATCTACATAACTCGCGATTTGGATCTTAGCCTTGCAAGTGTGAGATCTGCAATTTTAAGTTGCATTTTGCTGGGGATATAGGTAAAATATTAGAACAGACTCTTTTTAGAGCCTGAATTTGACTCTGGGCGCGTAACTCAGCTGGATAGAGTAACAGATTTCTAATCTGTCTGCCGCAGGTTCGAGTCCTGCCGCGCTCGTTTTACACTGATTCATTTTTTTATCAGCTGCTTTGTATTGACCATCAGCACAAATTCTCATATCCGCTGTTGTCTGAGGATTGTTACAATTAACACCTTGCGCTATGGGTTGAGAACTCCCCTGCGCTAAGCCGGGTAAAAGAGCAATGCTAAACAATGGCAGTGAGATAAGCGCTAATTTTTGCCAGTGTGAACCTAAATTCATAAGTAAATTTTCACTTCAATCGTGCATTTATAACTACAACACGATCTGAGTATTTTCGGAAATAAGGTCAAGAAAAGCGAAAATTACCGACAAAGCTAGTTCCATCTACTTTAGACCTCTTGCATAAGTAAATTCCATCTGCGTCCATCTGCGTTCATCTGCG